>ONYR01000353.1 GCA_900322165.1 uncultured Eubacteriales bacterium | reverse complement strand
TGACCGACCCGATGATCGTGGCGTACCTGCTGAACGCGACAACGGGCCATTACACGCCGGACACCATCGCTTCGGTCTATGCGGATGAGATCATTGCGGCCGAAGAGGAAATCGTCGGGGCCGGTGCCAAGAGGATCTCCTGGACCATGCTGCCGATCGAGGAGCGCAGCGCATTCTTCCTCAGCGAGGCCAAAGCCCTTATGAAGGCCGCGCCTGTCATGGACGCGCAGCTGAAGGAAGCGGACATGGAGAAGCTCTATGAGGAGATCGAAGAACCGCTGATCGAAGTGCTTGCCTCGATGGAGAACGAGGGCATCTCGGTCGACACGGAGGTGCTCGATGAGATCGCGTCGTTCCTGCGAGGCGAGATCGCGAAGCTCCAGGAGGAGATCTTTGATCTTTCCGGCTACGCTTTTAATATCAATTCAACCAAACAGCTGGGGCAGCTCCTTTTTGAAGAGCTGGGCCTTCCGGCCGGCAAGAAGACGAAATCAGGCTATTCCACCTCCGCGGAAGTGCTGGAGGGACTGCGCTTTGCGCATCCGATCGTCGATCTGATCCTGCGCTACCGCCAGCTGACGAAACTGGAGTCCACCTACGCGGAAGGCTTGAAACCGTTCGTGGAGAAGGACGGGAAGATCCACTGCAAATTCCAGCAGGCCGTGACAGCGACCGGGCGTCTTTCCTGTACCGATCCGAACCTGCAGAACATTCCGATCCGTGAAAAGCTCGGCCGCACGATCCGCCGCGCTTTCGTCCCGAAGGGGGAGGATTACTTCTTCATGGACGCGGATTATTCGCAGATCGAGCTGCGGCTTGTCGCGCACATGGCCGGGGATCAGAACATGATCGAGGCTTATCGGAGCGGGGCGGATATTCACCGTCTGACCGCTTCGGAAGTGCTACACATTCCTTACGATGAGGTCACTTCCGCGCAGCGATCCTCCGCGAAAGCTGTGAATTTCGGTATCATCTACGGCATGAGCGCGTTTTCCCTTGCGAATGATCTTGGCATGACCAATCAGGAAGCCAAGCATTATATCGACCAATATTTTGCCCGGTTCCCAAGCGTGAAGCGGTTCCTCGATGAGTCGGTGGAGCATGCGAAAAATACCGGCTACGGCGTGACCCTGTTCGGACGCCGAAGAGCGATCGATGAGCTGAAGGCGAAGAACTTCGCGCAGCGCAGCTTTGGCGAGCGCGTGGCGAAGAACATGCCGATCCAGGGCAGTGCGGCGGATATCATCAAGATCGCCATGGTCAAGGTGTACCAACGTTTGAAGAGGGAAGGCCTGAAGAGCAAGCTGATCGTGCAGGTGCATGATGAACTGCTGATCGAGGTCTACCGTCCGGAGGCGGAAGCGGTGAAAGCCATCCTGATCGAAGAGATGCAGGGCGCCGCGAAGCTTCAGGTACCGCTCACGGCCTCGGTGGAAACAGGAGAAAACTGGTATGAAGCCAAATAAATACCCGGGTCATCTGGTGATCGGGATCACTGGGACCATCGCTTCGGGAAAGTCGACCGCTTGCCACTATCTCGCGAGTGAGAAGGGTGCGAAGTGGATCGATGCCGATCTCGTGGCAAGAAAGGTCGTTACGGATCTTGCCGAGGTTTTGGCCGGCCTCTTCGGGGCGGAAATCCTGACGGAAGACGGTGACGTTGACCGGAAGGCACTCGGAGCGATCGTGTTCAGCGATCCTCAAAAGCTGGAGCTGCTGAATCAGACCGTTCATCCGGAGACCTGCCGCAGGATCGAAGGAATGATCAAGGCGGCCGAGGAAGAGCTCGTGATCGTGGAAGCGATCGAGCTGCTGCGCTCGGATCTGAAGGATATGATCGATGCGGTCTGGGTCGTCTGGGCAAAGCCGGAGATCCGGATCGAGCGGATGATGTCGACACGCGGACTTTCGAGAGAAGAAGCCGCCGCGCGCGTGGCAAGCCAGCTGGATGATGAAGCCTACCGCTCGCTGGCGGATCGGGTGATCGCCTCGAGCGAGGGGGACGTTGCCATGCTGGAGCGGCAGATCGATGAGGCGCTTGAGTCCTTGCGGGCTGAGAGAGAATCATGATCAAGAAACGAATCGTAGAGCGGTTGATCGTGCTGCTTTTGAGTGTGACGCTTCTTTTGGGAGGCTGCGCACATACTCAAGCGGAGAGCAGCGGATTTCTGCCGGAAACGGAGCAAGGGGAGACGTCCGGCGAGGACAGCCGGGACGGTCTGCCGGCACCCGGCGGAGAAGCCGAGGAAGCCCTTTCGATCAACGAGCTGAGAATGTGTATCCTGCAGCCGGAGAGCCTGCTTCCGTGGGACGTTACGGATAACGAGACGGCGGACTTCCTGATGCTGGTGATGGATCCGCTGTTTGAGACGGACGAGGAGGGACACCTTGTCCCGGTGCTCGCGGAGTCATTTGAGTGTGTCTCCGACGGCGGTTATATTGAGATCACCTTGAAACCGGACGTGCGTTTCCACAACGGAGCGGCACTGAAGGCAGCGGATGTTGTCTACACGATCGGTCAGCTGAAGACGACCGAAAACGTGTATCGGAGTCAGGTCGATCGTATTCTTAAGGTGGAAGCGGTATCGGAGAAAGTCGTTCGGCTGTTCTTCGCGGGCAGCGGGATGATGCATCTGGAAGGGCTCGGTTTTCCGATCGTGCCGAACCAGTACAAAGAAGCGCTGAAACCGATGGGAACCGGTCCGTACCGGCTTGAAAAGACCGAGACCGGGCGCGAGATGATCTTTGCCGCGAACGAAGCGTATGTGAAAGGAAAGCCTTCGATCGAAACGCTGCGGGTCTATCTGGTGAGCGATGCTTCGCTGATCTTTACCGGATTTGATACCACACTCACCAACCTCTATCAGACCGAGGTGGCGGAGTGGGGACTGTATCAGAATAACCGCCATGTGACGGTTCATGATTTCAGGACCAATCAGGCCCTGTATCTGGAATTCAACATGGGATCCGCCTTTTCGAGCGTTTTCTCGAACCGCCAGAAGATCGCACTTGCGATCAGCGCGGAGGCCGTAGCCCGCAACAGCTACTATTCAAGGGGCATCATTACCGAAACCCTTGTCAGGCCGGGAACCTTCTACAAGGAAGAGCCGAGCATCCAGTACGGATATGATCCGGAGCGGGCGAAGGATATCGAGACGGTCGGCGGCAATGAGGTCGTGATCTGGTATGACGAAAATGATCCGGTGAGCGTGTATGCGTTCGCCACGATCTCATCGGAACTGGAAGCGGCCGGACTTGTTGTCACGGCTTCGGCTGACGGACAATATGATATCGCGATTCGAAGAGAGTCCGTCACGCTGCTGGAAACGGCCCGAATGGCCGGGAAAGAGAGCTGGATCACGGAAGCCGCGACGGAAGGAGCGGTCGCAGGCGGAGCCGAAGCGCTTGATCAGGCGATGATTGGTGAGCTGCCGGTCTATAACCTGTTCTTCCTGATCGGCGGAACCTTAACAGGCTATGGAATCGAAGGAGATCTCAAAGCGTCGGAGCTTCGGGTCTTCGGCGGTATTGAACAATTAACGGAGAGATGAGGGGCAGGTGAGCGTGTGAGCCATTGGAACACAAGAGGACTGAGGGGAAGTGCCTTTGAGGAAACGATCAACATGACCAACGAGCGTTACCGCAAGGAAGGGCTGGCCCTGATCCAGAAGATCCCGACCCCGATCAAACCGATCGAGATCGATTCCGACAGGCATGTCATTTCTCTGGCATATTTTGAGCAGAAAAGTACCGTTGACTACATCGGACTGATGGGCGGGATCCCGATCTGCTTTGACGCGAAGGAATGCGGGAAAAAGAGCCTGCCGTTTTCGAACATCCATCCGCATCAGGTGAGCTTCATGTCGGATTTTGATGCGCAGGGCGGCATCGCCTTTCTGCTCGTCCACTTTACGGACTACGGCGAAACCTACGTCCTGCCGATCGAAACGCTGAAGGAATATTACAACCAGAAGGAAGGCCGTTCCTCGATTCCCTACTCAGCCTTTGAGAAGGAACTGATGGTGCCCGATGACGGCGGACCGTACCTGAACTACCTGCAGACGGCCGTGCGCTACGCGAAAAGGCGCCTTGCAAGGATGGAAGAGAACACTTGATATTATCCCCGAAATCGGGTATGATGGGGCGTTGAGCCCGGTATAAACAGTGAGGTAAATCCCATGGAAGAAACAATGAAAACGATCATCATCGACGGTATGGGCGGAGATTATGCGCCTGCAGGTCCGGTCGACGGAGCACTCAGAGCACTGGCGCTGTATCCGAATCTTTCGATCATCCTGACCGGCACCAAGGAAGCGCTCGAGAAGGAGCTGGCGGGAAAGACCTATGACAAGGCGCGCCTGACGATCCGCGAAACCTCGGAAGTCATCGAGAACGAAGAGGAATCTCCGGTCGAGGCGATCCGCAAGAAGAAGGATTCTTCGATGGTCGTCGGATTGGATATGGTAAAGAAGGGCGAAGCGGACGGCATCGTTTCCGCCGGAAATACCGGAGCGCTTTTGGCCGGTGCGACTTTCGTAACCGGGCGCATCAAGGGCGTTGTCCGCCCGGCGCTGACGCTCGCGCTTCCGATGGGAAAGCGCCCGACCCTGCTTTTGGACGTTGGTGCGAACATGGACTGCAAACCGGCGTTCCTCGTTCAGTTTGCGCGCATGGCGGACGTATATTACCGCAACCTTTACGGCGTAAAGAATCCCCGGATCGGTCTGCTGAACGTGGGCGTGGAGGAGCACAAAGGCAATGCGCTCAGCAAGGAAGCGTTCCAGCTGCTGAAAGAGGCGAAGGATCTGAATTTCGT
>ONYR01000040.1 GCA_900322165.1 uncultured Eubacteriales bacterium | reverse complement strand
CTGCAAGGTCGGCCATACGGGCACGCTCGATCCGGACGCGACCGGAGTGCTTCCGGTCTGCGTTGGCAAGGCTACGAAAGCCGCGGAGATCATTACCGGAACCGATAAAACATATCTGGCAACGCTGCGGTTCGGAAGCGAGACCGACACGGAAGATGCGAGCGGACAGGTGACAAAAATCTACACCTACACCTTCGATGAAGCAAAGGTGCGGGAGGTCTGTGCCTCCTTTGTCGGAGAGCAGACGCAGATCCCGCCGATGTATTCCGCGATCTGGGTCGACGGCCGCCGGCTGTATGATCTGGCGCGCAAAGGGATCGAGATCGAGCGCGAAGCGAGACCGATCACGATCCACTCGCTCACGATCGAATCCCTAAGCGAGGAAGAGATGAGCATTCGGGTGACCTGTTCCAAAGGCACCTATATCCGGACGCTCTGTGCGGATATCGGGCGAAAGCTCGGATACGGTGCGCATATGACCTCGCTGGTTCGGACGGCGTCCGGACCGTACCGCATTGAGGATTCCCTGACGCTTCGTCAGATCGAAGCGCTGTTTCGGGAAGGCAGAACGGAGGAGTTCCTGACGGATCTGTCCACCCTGTTTTCCTATCTGCGGGCCTTTCGCGTGTCTGAGGAGGATGATGTCTATCTGCGCAGCGGCAATTATCTGACCTACCCCATCTCCGTTTTTGACGGAGAGGAGGGCGAAATGATCCGTATGGAACTATCCGACTCTCACCTCGCCGCACTGTATAAGGTAGGGGAACATCTGAAATACGAAGGGGAGCCTTCAGTCAGACTCCGCGCGTTCAAGATGTTTGTGTAACGGAGGAATTATGATTCGAGCCTATGATGACCTTGGGGCTTCCGGCAAAGTCGAGAGGGTCCCATGTGTTGTTACGATCGGAAACTTTGACGGTCTTCACGAAGGACACCGCTGCCTTTTGAGGGAGGCGGATCGGATGGCCGAGTGCTTTGCGAAAAGCGGAGTGAAGGTGGAAAGAAGGCTGTTGACCTTCTCGCCTCACCCGAAGCATGTGCTTGGTGATCCGGATCTGAAGCTGATCTACACGGATGCGGAGCGGGAGGATCTGGTGGAGGAGACCGGACTGGTCGATCGGATGATCACGGCCGCCTTTACGCCTCAGCTGATGCATACCGAGCCGGAAGCATACGTGACGGAGATCCTGAAAAAGCGCTATGGTGCGGTCGGAGTCGTGATCGGCGATGATTTTCATTTCGGAAATCACGGGGCCGGGACACCGGAGGACCTGAAACGGATCGGAGAGAGAGAAGGCATCAAGGTCTGTGTGGTGCCTCGGGTCGTGATGGACGGAGCGGTGGTTTCAAGTACCAGGATCCGCGCGCTCCTTGAGACGGGCGATATGGAAGAGGCGGACCGCCTGCTTGGTCGTCCGTATTATGTCGAAGGAAAGGTGACCGAGGGAAAGCATCTCGGACGTGAGGTGGGAACGCCTACGGTCAACCTGAAAGTGGAAAGTGAGAGGCTCGTGCCTCTGGAAGGGGTCTATGCGTCCCGGACCATCGTGGACGGAAAGACGTTTGAGAGTATCTCGAACGTGGGCTCCAATCCGACATTCGGCGATGATTTGCGTACCGAAACCTACATTTTCGATTTCGATCGGAACCTGTACGGAAAAAAAGTGCGCGTTGAATTACTCCGGTTTATCCGTCCGGAGCAGAAGTTTGAAGGCGCCGAGGCGCTGAAAAAGCAGCTGCAAACGGATATTGCCAAGGCAAAAGAATATTTTACGGAAAGTCAGGTTTCGCAGGGCGAGACCTCCCTTAAAAAGGAGACGGATCTATGAAAAAGTACGGAGTCAATGAGCTCAGAGAGATGTACCTTTCCTTCTTTGAGTCGAAAGAGCACCTGAGAATGAAAAGCTTTTCTCTGGTGCCTCAGAATGATAACAGTCTGCTTTTGATCAACGCCGGCATGGCGCCTCTGAAGCCTTATTTCACGGGACAGGAGATTCCTCCGAGACGCCGCGTCACGACCTGCCAGAAGTGCATTCGTACCGGTGATATCGAGAACGTCGGAAAGACCGCCCGTCACGGCACCTTCTTCGAGATGCTCGGCAACTTCTCCTTCGGTGACTATTTCAAGCGTGAAGCGCTGCACTGGAGCTGGGAGTTTCTGACCGAGGTGATCGGACTGGAGAAGGATCGTCTGTATCCTTCGATCTATCTCGATGACGAGCAGGCGTTCGATATCTGGACGAAAGAGATCGGAGTTCCGGCTGAGCGCGTGTACCGTTTCGGCAAGGAAGACAACTTCTGGGAGCACGGCGAAGGTCCCTGCGGCCCCTGCTCCGAGATCTATTACGACCGCGGCGAAAAGTACGGCTGCGGCAAACCCACCTGCGCGCCGGGCTGTGACTGCGACCGTTACATGGAGATCTGGAACAACGTCTTCACGCAGTTCTACGGCGACGGCAAGGGCGGTTACACCGAACTGATCCAGAAGAATATCGATACCGGTATGGGCCTCGAGCGTCTGGCCGTTGCGGTGCAGGACGTCGATTCCATGTTCGATATCGACACGATGAAAGCAATCCGCGACGCGGTCTGCGCCGTGGCGGGAGTCACCTACGGTGTTGACCATAAGACCGACGTTTCGGTGCGCGTCATCACGGACCATGTCCGTTCCATCACGTTCATGACCTCCGACGGTATCCTGCCGTCCAACGAAGGCCGCGGCTACGTGCTGCGCCGACTGCTGCGCCGGGCGGCTCGTCACGGACGTCTTCTTGGCATTGATCATCCGTTCCTTGTCGATATCGCGGACGTAGTGATCCAGTCTTCATGCGATGCCTATCCGGAGCTTTCCGATAAGAAGGAATACATCAACAAAGTCCTCTCCAGCGAGGAAGCGAAGTTCTATCAGACGCTGGATCAGGGTCTGAACATTCTCTCCGGCTACATGGATGAGCTGAAGAAGTCCGGCTCCACTGTCCTTGGCGGAGACAAGACCTTCATGCTTTATGACACCTACGGATTCCCGGTCGATCTGACCGAGGAGATCGTAGCTGAGGAAGGTATTACCCTTGACCATGAAGGCTTCGACGCGGAGATGAAGGCACAGCGTGAGCGCGCAAGAAGTGCCCGCAAGAAGTCCAACTACATGGGCGCGGAAGAGACGGTCTACAACCAGCTTGATCCCGCGATGGTAACCAAGTTCGACGGCTACAAGCAGCTGTCGATCGAAGGCGCTGAGATCATCGCTATGACCGGTGAGGGCGAAGTCATCGGTGAGGCGGAGAAGGGTGCCGCGGTGACGGTATTTACGGATGTGACGCCTTTCTACGCCACGATGGGCGGTCAGGTCGGCGACCATGGCACGATCAAGACCGAGACCGGATGCGTCGAAGTCACGGATACGATCAAGGCGATCGGCGACAAGATCGGCCATGTCGGCGTTGTCAAGGAAGGATACATCGAAGTCGGCCAGAAGGCCACGATGGAGGTCAATGAGGCGCTGCGCATGGCGACGGCTCGCAACCACTCCGCGACTCACCTGCTGCAGAAGGCGCTGAGAAACGTGCTTGGCAGCCATGTTGAGCAGGCCGGTTCACTTGTCAATCCGGAGCATCTGCGCTTTGACTTCTCGCATTTCCAGCCGATGACCAAGGAAGAGCTTCTGGCG
>ONYR01000362.1 GCA_900322165.1 uncultured Eubacteriales bacterium | reverse complement strand
TGAGTTCAGCCATGATTATCTCCCTCCTATCGTGATCTTGCAGCGCATGTCCGGGCCGCCAAGGCCGACAGGCATCGGCTGTTTCTTACCGCAGAATCCGCTTGACTCCCAGCTCATGTGGTTCGAAACCATGTCTACGGTCTTGAGCATGTCGAACGCGAGGCCTGAAACGGTCGTATCAAGGATCGCATGGCCGAGCTTGCCGTGTTTGATCTCGTAGCCAAGCGACACGCCGAACATGAACTCGCCGGTCAGGTCGGCCTGTCCGTTCGAGGTTTTGATAAGGTAGTATCCGTCATCGATCGACGCGATCATGTCTTCGAGTTTGTCCTCTCCGGGCAGGATCGCAGTGTTGCGCATGCGGATCAGCGGTTCGTCATAGTAATCCCACGCCCGCGCGTTGCCCAGAGGCTCGACGCCAAAGCGTGCCGCGCTTTCACGGCTGTTCATAAAGCCGGTCAAAATACCATCCTTGATCAGAACAGCATCCTTCGCAATAACGCCCTCATCGTCAAGGTAGACCGGGAGCTCGCAGCGCTTGCCGAGCGCTTCATTCGCGAAGTCGACGAGAGTGACCTTTTCAGAGGCCACCGGCTTGCCAAGGTTCGGTCCAGCGACGCTGCCGCCGATGACAAGGTCCGCTTCGACCGTATGGCCGACGGCCTCGTGCGCGAGCATGCCGCCCATGCGTCCTCCTAAGATGACGGTCTTGAGGCCCGCTTCCGGGAACACGCCTTCGGTCTTGTCCATCAGCTGCCCGTAGACCTTGTCGATCTCCGGGAAGATCGTCTCGACATGGGCAAAATTGTCTTCAAAGCTGCCGTAGCCGCCGAAGGCCTCAAAGACCTCGACCGGCATGCCGCTTTTGGTTTCAGCCGTCAGATACACATAAATGTAGCAGCGCGGGTAGGTGACGCGCCCGCTCGCCGCATCGGACGTGACAATGATCTTGTCCTGCGAATCCTCGGTGTAGATCACGCGGCGGCTTGTCAGTTTCGGGTATTTTTCCGCGATGTATTCATCCACCGTGCGGACGGCGTCGATGAGGCGCTTCTGCTCAAAGTCAACGACCATGCGCTCGGGCACGATGAGCCCGCCCTGCAGCGCGGGGAAGGTCTGTCTCGGCTCTTTGGCGCGCGTGGAGAGAAACAGTGCGTTCTCGGTCGCAGCCTTCAGAACGGCCTTCGCATCTTCTTCGGTATAGGCCGCAGCGGACGAAAAGCCGTGCCGGCCGTCTTTGGTGACACGCGCGCTGATGCCGCGGCTCTCGCTTCGGGTATTCGTAACAAGGTTGCCGTTCAGCAAGATGACGCGTCTGGCCCTGTTTTCGTGTCCGCGCAGGATGGTCTGGACACCATCGGCAAAGTACTGCTTCTGCGGGGTGATAATGTCTTGAATCATAGAAAACCTCCAGGTACAAGCTTGGAACAACGGATATGTAAGTCAATTGTAGCATAAAAGAAGTTCATGCGCCATGGATTGAAATGTTTTCCCAAATATGATATCTTGCCTTCAGTTTTGATACAAAGGAGAACCCTTATGACACCGTTGATTCTTGGTGCTGCCTACTATGATGAATATAACCAGACCGATCGTCTGGAAAAAGACCTTACGCTGATGAATGAAGCCGGTCTGAACGCGATCCGCATCGCGGAATCCACCTGGTCGGTGGAGGAGCCGGTCTGCGGCGAGTTCGATTTTTCTCACGTGATCCGCGTCATTGAGGCGGCTGCGGCCCATGGGATCAACGTCATCATCGGGACGCCTACCTATGCGATCCCCAAGTGGCTTTATGATCTCGATCCGTCGGTTTTGGGCGGCAATCCGTTCGGGCCGCGCCAGAACATGGACATCACCAACCCGACCTACCGTTTTTACGCGGAGCGGATCATCCGCAAGCTTGTCTCGCTCACTGCGCCGTATCCGAACGTGATCGGCTTCCAGATCGATAACGAGACCAAGCATTACGGCGTCAACAACGAGCGGGTTCGCAAAGGCTTTCAGGCTTGGCTGAAGGCTCGCTTCGGGACGGTCGAGGCGATGAACAAAACCTATTTGCTGAACCATTGGAGCTCATCCGTGTCGTCTTTCGAGGAGCTTCCCGACCCTTCCGGCACGGTTCACGGCGGCTATGCCTGCGCGTTTGAGGAGTATCGGCGTGAGCTGGCGGCGGAGTTTCTGACGTGGCAGTCTTCGATTGTGAGTGAATACAAGCGTCCCGACCAATTCATTACCCACAACTTTGATTATGAGTGGCACTTTTTCGGCGCGCAGGGGCAGCAGGACGGGTATTCGGGCGGTGTTCAGCCGGATATCAACCACTATGAAGCGTCCAAGGCGCTGACCCTTGTCGGAACAGATATCTACTGCCCGCCGGCGAGCGGCTTGACCGGATGGGAGATCGCGTTCGGCGGTGACATGATGCGCCCGCTGAAACAAGCTCCTTATGTGGTGCTGGAGAGTCAGTCCCAGGCCTTTACCGGCTGGCTTCCCTACCCCGGCCAGCTGCGGCTGATGGCGCTTCTCTACCTTTCGAGTGGGGCGCGAGGGCTCATGTACTGGCCGTTTGCTTCCCTCCACAGCGGTATCGAGGCCTACTGGAAAGGCATCCTCAGCCACGATGGAGAGCCCGGTGAAACGTACCGTGAGGTCGCCAGGATCGGCTCGGATTTCCGCACGCTGTCCTCGGTTCTTTCCGAAACAATAAAAAAGCCCCGCATCGCGATGGTCGTGAGCCCTGAAGCTCTTCACGCCATGCGCCGGTTCCCGACCGATGCGAAGCTTTCTTACAATGATGTCGTTCGTTGTTTCCACGAAACCTTGTTTAAGCTGAATCTTCCCTGCGACGTGCTCTATGACAGGGAGCAGGACTGGGCCGGGTATGATCTTGTGATCTTCCCGGAATATTATGCTGCTTCCGATGCGATGATCGCGCGCGTGCGTCATTTTGTCGAAGAAGGCGGTACGGTTCTTGCCTCGTTCCGGAGCTTCTTTGCGGATGAAAATCTCCTGATCCGGCAGGATCGGCAGCCGCATGGGCTGACGGACGTTTTCGG
>ONYR01000093.1 GCA_900322165.1 uncultured Eubacteriales bacterium | reverse complement strand
TTCCTGATTCTCTGTAATCTAAAAACTGAATCTCGCTACATTACAGAGATTTTACTATCTGATAGTTTTTTCTCTGTAAAATAAAAAAGTCCACGACTTGGTTCCTTCTCTAGTGATTACAGAGAAAGTGAGAATAATCGTTCTTTTCTCTGTAATCACTCGTGCCTCATGTGGCTGGCCTATCTGCAATTACCAAGAAAACCCTTTTCTCCTCGAAAATCTCTGTAAACGAAAAACCCCCCAAAAAAACCGATTACCAAAATTTTGTCGTGAAATTTCAAAATCTCTGTAAATGGAAAAACCCAAAAAACTGATTACCAAGATTATGTCATAAAACTTCAAAATCTCTGTAATCGGCAGCACCGACCGGAGCCGCGTCCCTGTTATCTGGCAAAAATCCCCCCACGCACAAAAAAAGGATGTGCTCTGCAGCACATCCTTTTCATTTTTGGTTTGTTGATGCAATATTCTACTCTTACTTCGTTCCGAATATGCGGTCGCCGGCGTCTCCGAGGCCCGGGCAGATGTAAGCGTCTTTGTTGAGCTCGCGGTCGAGGTGGCCGATGTAGATCTGGACGTCGGGGTGAGCCTTGGCAAGCCTCTCGATGCCTTCCGGAGCTGCGATGATGCACATGAATTTGATGTACACGCCGCCGTGCTGCTTGATCATGGTGATCGCATCAACCGCGGAGCCGCCGGTGGCGAGCATCGGGTCGGTGACAACGATGACACGCTCGCTGATCGGGTTCGGCAGCTTGCAGTAGTATTCAACAGGCTCGTGGGTGACTTCGTTGCGGTACAGACCGATGTGACCGACTTTTGCGGAAGGAACCAGCGAAAGCAGACCCGGAACCATACCCAGTCCGGCACGCAGGATCGGGACCAGCGCCAGCTTACGGCCGGCGATCATGGTCGTGGTGCATTTCTCGATCGGCGTTTCGATTTCGACTTCCTTGGTCGGAAGATCTGACAGTGCCTCGTAACCCTCGAGCATAGCGACCTCTTCAGCCAGCTTGCGGAACTCGTTGGTACCGGTGTTCTTGTCGCGCATCAGGGAGATCTTGTGCTGAATCAGCGGGTGCGTGAAGATCTTGACATTCGGATAATCTTTGTAACCAATCATAAGACGTACCTCCTGTTGTTAATTATTGTTTTGAACGGTCGATGTCACTTATTTGGATTTTTTCTCGTCCTTGTGGCTCGTGGCTTTGATGGAAACGCCGCGGCTCTGGTCGCCGGCGGGGTTGACACCAAACTCGTAGTCGTTGCCGGGCAGGATCAGGTTCAGCACGATGCCGGCGATGGCTGCGATTGCAAGACCGGTCAGGGTGATGGAGACGCTGCCGACGTTGAAGGTCAGGCCGCCGCTGAAGCCGAGGCCGCAGACAAGGATCACGGCTGCGATGATGAGGTTGCGGGACTTGGTGAGGTCAACCCTGTTCTCAACGACGTTGCGGACACCGATCGCGGAGATCATACCATACAGCATGAAGCTGACGCCACCGATGATGGAGGCCGGCATGGTGCTGATGACAGCGGAGACCTTCGGGATGAAGCTCAGAAGGATCGCCAGGACAGCTGCGATGCGGATGACGCGCGGGTCGTAAACCTTGGAAAGCTCAAGAACGCCGGTGTTCTCGCCGTAGGTCGTGTTGGCGGGGCCGCCGAACATGCCTGCGAGGGAGGTCGCAAGGCCGTCACCGATCAGGGTGCGGTGCAGACCGGGGTCAGCCAGGAAGTTCTCGCTGACGGTTGCGGAGATCGCGGAGATGTCGCCGATGTGCTCCATCATGGTCGCGAGAGCGATCGGAGCCATGACGAGGATCGCGGTAATGTCAAACTTTGCAATGCGGAAAGGCGGCAGGCCGACGATCGAAGCCTGAGCGACTTTCGTGAAATCGAAGATCGCAGAACCGTCGGGGTTCGTCGCGCCGCACAGATGAAGGATGAGCGCGAAAACATAGGCGACCGCAACACCCATCAGAATCGGGATGATGCGGAACATGCCCTTGCCCCAGATATTGAAGATGATAATGGTGACGAGCGCGACAATGGCGATCAGCCAGTTGGTGGAAGCGTTGCCGATCGCGGAACCTGCAAGGGAAAGACCGATGCAGATGATGATCGGGCCGGTAACGACCGGGGGCAGGAAACGCATCACGCGCTTGATGCCGACAAGCTTTACGATCAGCGCCAGAACCAGGTACAGAAGACCGGCGATAACGATACCGCCGCAGGCGTAAAGGACCTTTTCATTGGCCGCCATGTCTTTGTAGATACCGGTGTTCAGGCTGGCGATCGTGGAGAAGCCGCCGAGGAACGCAAAGGAGGAGCCTAGGAACGCAGGCACCTTGAACTTAGAGCAAAGGTGGAACAGCAACGTTCCGAATCCGGCGCAGAAAAGCGTGACCTGTACGGTCAGCGCGGCTGTCAGCTCGTTGCCGAAATAGCCGTTTACCAGGATCGGAACCAGAATCGTTGCGCCGAACATCGCAAACATATGCTGGATGCCGAGCAGGAGCATTTTCGGCCAGCCAAGCTTTCTCGCGTCGCGGATCGCTTCGGTCTCGGTCGTCTTCACATTACTCATCACATAACCTCCGTTAATGTTAGGTAGAAGTAGGTTTTAAAAACCCTGTACTATTATAGAGATTTTACCCCTTTCGCGCAACGGGTTAAGCCAAATTTGTTCGATAGATTTTTCCACTTGCTTTTGTCTAAAATGTCCTTATTTCATGTTTTTTTATTGAATTTATTCGTTCATTGTGCTACATTAGGAATAAGGTTTTTTGTTTTTCCATTGCAGCTCGTCCAAATCGTCCTTTCAGATGGTGGGCTGCCATTTCAACCATGCAAGGGAGACCATATGGACATTATTGTATGTATCAAACAGGTACCCGCAAGCTCCAACGTCAAGGTCGATCCGGTAACCGGCGTTCTGATCCGTGACGGCGTGGAGAGCAAGATGAATCCTTACGACCTGTACGCGCTGGAAGCCGCGCTCACGCTGCGTGAAGCGGTGGGCGGCAGCGTTCGGGTCATTTCCATGGGCCCGCCGGCCGCGATGGCCGTTTTAAAAGAGGCCATCTACATGGGTGCGGACGGGGGCACGCTCATCTCCGACCGCCGTCTTGGCGGAGCGGACGTTTTGGCGACCGCCTACACCCTCTCCTCCGCGATCAAGGCGCTCGGGAAGGTCGATCTCGTGCTCTGCGGCAAGCAGACGACCGACGGCGATACCGCTCAGGTCGGCGCGGAGATGGCTGAATATCTCGGACTTCCGCAGTACTCCAACGTTCGGTCGATCAAGGCCGCCCACGACAAGATCGAGGTCGTTTCTGAGCTTGGCTCCACGATCCTCCAGGCGGACATCGACATGCCCTGCCTGATCTGCATGGACAGTGAAGTCAACACCCCGAGACTCCCCTCCTACAAACGTAAGAAGGAGGCGGACAAGGCGGAAGGCCTGCTTCAGACCATCAGCCT
>ONYR01000049.1 GCA_900322165.1 uncultured Eubacteriales bacterium | reverse complement strand
CGGTAACGTTTTCTTTGATATTGATCGTGTAGGTCAGGTTGTCCTCGGTGGACCAGTCCTTAGCGACCCACGGCTCAAGCTCTTTGTCGTAGTTCATGTAACCAAGAGACTCGAACTGCATCTTGTAGTAGAACTGATCGCGACCGCCGTTGGTCAGGAACGGAGTCAGAGAGGTCTGACCGGCACCGACCGCACAGTCGAGAACGCCGTCGCCCTTGCTCTCGGTGTTTCCCGAGGAGCAGCCTGCCATAGAGATCATCATGGCAGCGAGGAGAACCGCAACAACGATTCTGGTGAACATGTTGTGTTTCATACTTTCCCTCCATTGGAAAAAAGTAATTGCACCAACCGCTTGTTTTGAGAAACATCCGGCCGGGGCTGTATATCGCAACGCAAATTTTTGGTGAAACGCAGTTCTTTAATTTTTGCGTTTCATTTGCGTTAGCTTCAGGGATCGTGCCAACTTTTCTAGTCGAAATTCACATTGGAATTCCTGTTTTTGTTCAATTATTTCTGCGATTTGTTCTTTGGTGTCTCGAATTATATCATTCCTTGGTGTAAGCGTCAATTATTTTTTCGCAAATTTAGTAAATTTTTTCTGAAAATAATTACGCAAATTTTACTAAATATTTTTTCTCAAATTTGTTTACTTGTTTGCTTTTCGTGTGCTATAATCAGTTTATTATTGATCAAACCTTCATTTTTGAAAGAACGGAGGGTTTTCTTATGCGTCTGAAAGATATTGCGCGCGAAGCCGGTGTTTCGATCTCTACGGTATCTCGCGTCATCAGCAACCCCACCACCAACGCCGCCAGCCCCGAAAAGCGTGACCTGATTTTAAAAATCGCAGAAGAAGGCGGTTACCTCACCCACGCTGTCTCGATTCCGGACCGCCCGATCGCTCCCGGAGAGCCGAACACGCTTTACTGCATGCTTGCCATCGATCCGCTTGAGTATAACGGCAACCCGTATTTCGCGACCCTCATGTCCGGTCTGCGCTCCGCCGCCCGCCGCTACAACTGCATCGTTCAATACTATTTCCCGACGCGCAGCGGCGACTATGTCGATTTCACCCCGCCTGCTCCCGATCAGTCCGTGCAGGGGCTTGTCATTATCGGCCGTTTTGACCCTTCGATTCTCGAATCCCTGAAAACCACCTATAAAAATGTTGCTTATGTCGGGCTCAACACGCTTCCCGTTGACTGCGATCAGATCATCTGCGAAGGTGCTGAAGCGGCTTGCGCTGCGGTTCATTATCTTTACGAAAAGGGCCACCGCCGCATCGGCTTCCTCGGCTCCTCCGATGACCGCCGCTTTGAAGGCTACAAAAAAGCACTTCAGGAGCTTTCCCTGCCGTTATCCGAGCAAGCCTACCGAAACGATGTCATTATGAGCATCGACGGCGGCTATCAGGGCATGCAGCAGCTGATCCAGGATCACAACGGAGCGCTCCCCGCCACCGCGATCTTCTGTGCGAGTGACAATGTCTCCATCGGTGCTCTGCACGCCTGCAACGAAAACGGGATCAAAGTGCCGGAGGATGTGGCGATCATGGGTCTGGATGATTCCGAGATGACCCGCTACATCTCCCCCACCCTCTCTTCGATCCACATTCCGCTGGAGGAGATGGGCGAGTTCACGGTCAAAGTTCTCTTTGACCGGATCCACGATCACCATAAAACGATCATCCGCACCTACTTCCCCTTCGAGATCGTCGAAAGAGACAGCACCAAAACCAAATGATCGATGCTTCCCGCATCAAACAAACAGAAAGCCTTCAGAGATTCATTTCTCTGAAGGCTTTATTGTTGGTATACGCTTTTCCGAAACGTCACGTCTTCCCCGACGACTTTGTCAGCGGGCGCGCCGATGCCTTGTTTTCCCACAAAACGATCTGCCCTTTTGCAATCGTTTTGGGAAGATCGATCAGGCGCTGGTTGGAGGATCCCCGAAACTCCAGCGACAGATCCTTCAGCCGCTCCACAAACCGTCCGTCCACAAGGACATCGATCAGATCAAGCATCTCATCCGTCACTTCGCAGCGAAGATGCGCCGCGCGGCTTTGGCGCGGATCGCCGTCCATGATCAACTCACCGTCCTTCGCCGCTCCCGTGAGCTCCTCCAGGCGGTTCCCGGTGAAACACCAGATGTCCTTCTCCGGCGCTTCCGTCCTGACTCTTTTCAAAAACGGAACCAGAGCGCGCTGGTTTTCCGGCTCAAACGGCTCTCCGCCGAGAAGCGTCAGTCCTCTGACATACGAAGGCTTGAGCATGCGAAGGAGCTTCTGCTCCGTTTCGTCTGTGAAGGCTTCTCCGTACCTGAAATCCCACGTCTGCTTCTGAAAGCATCCGGGGCAGGCATTCGTGCAGCCCGAAACAAACAGCGTCACGCGGATGCCGGGTCCGTTTGCGACGTCACAGTCTTTGATATTTCCGTAAAACATCACACGCCTCACGGTTGATCGATCGTCAGCGTGCTCAGCACCTCTTCCAGCGCCGGTGAGTCTCCTCCGGTCGTGAAGTCGGAATAGATCAGCACATAGAGCCGCGTTCCCCAGGGGATCAGCGCGACCTGCTCAACACAGCTGATCGTGTAATCATTGATCGAGGTCGAGATCTTATAGCAGAACGTCAGCGCTTCCAGCTCATTCTTGCCATAGCAGCGGATACGGGAGGCCTGCAGCTGCGTCGAGGAAAGCTCCATGCGTTTGATCGAGCTCTGCAGCGTGTCAAGCTGTTCCATGATCCCTTCGAGATCTTCCGCCTTCATCGTATGGTTCATCTGGAGATAGCCGAAATCCAGATAATTGACGGTTCCCTGATCGTAAACCGGTGACTTCAGCCGGTAGAAAATGCAAATATTGTTATTGATGCCCAGCGTCAGCACCATGTCGTCCATCTGGACCTGCACCGAATCAAAGTTCGCGCTTGTCCAGCCCGCTTCGAAGCGAAAATGCATCGGATCGACGTCGTAGCCGGCATAGGTGTCCGGAACCGAAACCGTTGCCTCGGGATATTCACTATGCTCCCGGCAGCCGCCGAGCATTCCCGTCATCAATACCAAAACGAGGCAGAGGCAAATCCATCCGGCTCTTCGTTTGACTTTCATAAGCACCCTTAACTCCCGTGATTAATCTTTTTCAAGCAGACGCTCCAGCGCCTTGACGCATCCGTCGATTCCAAGGCGGCCACTGTCAAGCACGACATCATAGTTCAGGAAATCATCCCATCGCTTGCCGGTGTTGGCAACATAGTAGTTGGCACGCTTCTTATCGAACTTGCGGCGGACCGAATCCACCTTGCCCGGAGCGATCCCGTACTCTTTGATGATGCGGTCTTTCTTTGCCTTCGCATCGGAGCAGCGAATGAATACGCGGATGATGTTCTCCTTGTCTTCGATCGCTTCCGCGGCGCAGTGTCCAAGGAACACCGCCGACTCTTTGCGGGCCAGCTCCATGATGACACGCTGTTCCTGAATATAGACCTTGTCCTGAGGGGAAAGCATGTCCTCGGTCCCGGAGACCGACTGGCTCATCGCCAGCATGGAATAAGCCAGGCCGCCGGTCGCGGTCTCTTCATAATCCTCGATGCGGTCAATGTCAACGCCGGAGAGTTCGGAAACCTTCTCCAGAATCTCGCGTCCATAGAACGGAACTCCTGCAAGCTCGGCAACCTTACGTCCGATTTCGGTTCCGCCGCTTCCGTACTCACGTTCAACCGTAATCCACTTTTTACTCATGATACTGCCTCCTTACTTATGAACGAACCCGTTCTTACCTTTATTATAGCATAAACTTTCGGAATCAGCCAAAACCAGGGCTTTCTTTCTTCGAAATTTACGCTTGATCACGCGTTTCATCCTGCGGTTTGCGCTTTTTCCGCTTCGTCAGCAGCCAGATCACCAGCACCGCCGCCACGAGTGCGCTCACACTTGCCACCGTGATGAGGACCGGCCGCAGGTTTCTTCCCGCTGCGGTGCTGCCCGCTTCGCCGGCATTCTCTGACACGTTCAGGCTTGACTCCTGAACGGCTGAGCTTGCACTCGCGCTTCCGCCCTGCTCCGAGATGCTGCTCTCGGAAACCAAGGACTCCGTTTGGCTCTCTCCGGATACCGCACTCGAAGACTGTCCCGAATTCTCCGTCCCGGATGCTTCGCCTCTCGAGCTCTCCGAGGATTCCTCCGTCTTCGAATCGCTCTTATCCGACTGCTCAGCTTCAGACGAGCTTTCACTCTCCTCGGAAGAGACCTCCGAGGATGCGGACTCTGTGCTTTCCGGCTTGCTCTCGGACATTTCTGAACTTTCTGAGGAGGATTCTTCTGCTTCAGAGGCGCTCGAGTTTTCCGAAGAAGCACTGCCGGATGACTCGGAAACACTGCTTTCCTGTGAAGAGGACTCGGACGCTTCGCTTGAGGACTCCGAGGAACTCTCCGAGGAAGATCCCGAAGAGTTCGAGGATTCATCGGAACCACTGCTCCCCGAGCTGTTATTCTCCGCCCGGACATGAACCGGGATCGAAAGGGAGGTACCGGCGATCGTGAGGGACAGCGTCGTTTCGCCCTCCGCCACCGCCTGAAGCTGCCCGTCAAGGGTTGTCAGGACAAGAAGATCTCCGATCGTCCACTCGGGGTAGCTTACCACGTCGAAGGACGTACCGAAATAGGAGGAAGGACAGACGCTCAGGGTCACGCCCGGCAGGTCCGCGACCTCCCCCGGCTTCAGGTCAATGGTATCCGCTGAAGCCGAAACGCCGGTGACCGAAACCACATCCGTGTTGATACGGACTGTGCGGCTTCCGGAATCTCCTGCGTCGCCGAGTCCTGAGTTGTAGCTTGAAAACTCCTGCACCCAGAAATCAAATCCCGCAAAAGACAGATGGGCAATGCCCACCGCAGCCCAATCGGACTTCAGCATATTGCGGCGATGGCCCTGATTATCATAACCGTAATCGGTTTCCTGCCAGTAGACGAACGTCGTGGACGGATCCGAAAGATATCCGCCCGATCCCATCGCCAGGTTCTCGCCCATCGAGCTGATCCCACCGTAGGTCAGATCATAGAACCGCGATCCGTCCGGCCGCACGTGGCTGAACATCATCACCAGCTCCAACGCCCGCTTCATCGCGATCTGCTCCAGACCGTAATCATAGGTCAGCGTTCCGAGACCTTCCGCATACGTTTTTTCCGTCTTTGTGTTATCCGTATAATACCAGGCATCGCTGCTCTGCCGGAACGCATTGATCATCTCCAGCATGGAGCGCGCTCCGCCCTGCGAATAGGACGCGCCCTCGATGGTTACGTTAAAGGTTGTCTCCTCCGCTCTCACTCTCAAAACCGGCAGTAGCCCCGCCGACAGCGACAGCGTCAAAAACACGGCCAATATGATCCTTCCCGTTCTCAAACGTCCGGCATTCATAGACGCACACCTCTTTTTTACTTAAAACAAGCCTAATAAAAGACACCAGATAAATACAGTATAATCTTTTTCGAGCGAGGCTGTCAACTCCGACCCCCTCTTGCGCTTTCGCTCCGCTTCGTTATAATACAGGGGTGAGCCGGCTCTGCCGCTCATCCGAACCGTACATTTTGAGTTTGAAAGAGGCGTTTTTCATGGATCTCTCCTACATCAGCGGGCATCATGCCCTCTCCTTCATGCAGTCGTTTGATTACATTCGCGAAGCCGGAAGTGAGGCCGAAAAAACAGCAGCCGAGGCCATTCTCTCTCACGTTGCGAAGCTTGGCCTTACGGCTTTCACAGAGCCGTACACGTTTACGATGGACGTAATTGACGAGGTTTCCTTTACCGTGACCGAGCCGTTCCACAAGACGTACCGCGTCAGCGGGTATCTCGGTTCCTCCTCCACAAACGGCAAGGTCGAGGCTCCGTTTGTCTATGCGGAGAATGGTGATCCGATCTCCCTCCGCGATGTGAAAGGAAAGATCGTGCTTGTCAACGGGCCGGTCCGCCCGGACCTGTACAAGCGGCTGATGGAGAGCGGTGCAGCCGCGTTTCTCTCCGTCACGGGCACTCCGATCGATGAAGGCGTTGACCGTATTCCGGCCAACCGCGAGCTCCGCTTCCCCGGCGAGGCAACGCTTCCCGGCGGGATCCTGCATCACCTGGATGTCATCGACCTCGTTGAAAACGGTGCCTCCCGCGCTGTTTTCTCGCTGAAACAGCACCGTGAAGAGAAGACCTCGCAGAATATCATCTGTCAGCTTCCCGGAACGGATCCCTCGCTTGCTCATGAGATTCTGACGATCACCGCTCACTACGATTCGGTCCCGGCCGGCAAGGGTGCCTACGACAACCTTTCAGGCTGTGCGATCGTCTATGAGCTGCTGACCTACTTCGCTGCACATCCCGCCAAGCGTCCGATCACCTTTATCTGGTTCGGCGGGGAGGAAAAAGGACTGCTCGGCAGCCGTGCCTACGTCAAAGCGCACGCGGATGAAATGCCGATGCACCGACTCAACCTCAACATCGATCTTGCCGGACAGCTTGTCGGCGGTACGGTCTACGGTGTCACCGCAGAAAAGTCGGTAGATGAGCTCCTGCTTACGCTTGCGGAAGAGGCCAGGTTTGGCGCGGAGACCAAAAACCAGATCTGGAGCTCGGACTCCAACAGCTTCGCGGCAGCCGGTGTTCCCGCTGTCACGCTCGACCGCGACGGCTTCGGCATGCATACGAGGCACGACACGCTTGAGCATATTTCCTGGTGGTCCCTGGAGCGCGACGCCCGCATGCTCGGCTACGCCGCCGACTATCTTGCCAATCAGGACATCTTCCCGATCGAGCGCACGATGCCGGAAGAATACCTCGAAAAACTGAATCGAAGAAAATAAAGCACCTGACAACGGGAAGGGCTGAGAAACCATTTCTCAGCCCTTCCCGTTTCGTTGTTTGTCATTTCGCAGCGCTGATCATCAGCTGTGGGCTCCTTTTTTCCTGCCGGCTATGGTATACACGCCCATGCAGACGATCAGAACCATGGAGAGCATCATCAGAGCTGTCCAAAGCCCCAGATCATTTCGGTCACCCGTCTTGGGATTTGTATCCTCTTCAGTGTTGCTGGGAGCAGACTTGATTTCGATCTCCGTGGTGACCTCTCCGTCATCAAAGATCACGACGACTGTATGCTTACCTTCCTCCAGCGTCTCAAGCAGGGAGGTATTCAGCGTGATCACCGTGCTGCCGGGAGCGGCGGTGTAGTCCGTTTCTTTTTTCAGTTCCTTGCCATCGAGTTTGACTCCGACGAAGTGACTGAAGCAGGTGTCGTCTGCCACGCTGCGTTTGACCGTGATCTTCAAGGTGCCGCCGGTCGCCTCCGTCCACGAGGTGTTCCCGTCCGGCGTTTCATAGGTGACAGCCTCGTCCTGTTTCATATATTTGCAGATCACCATGGCGGAACCACCGTTGGGGCTGCGCAACAGTTCCACGAACTCAATCGTACCGTCGGTCGCTTCCAGGACGCAGTTTGTTTTGAGACCGTCACCCCAGAATACTACAGGGGCTTCGTCTGATCCTGCGGCCATGTTCACGGAGAAATAATAAGCCGTATCTGAAACCGGTTCCGTAGACAGCGGCACGGTGAGTTCCTTATCCGTATACAGACTTGTGAGTTCCAGTTTATCCAGGTCCGCAGGCACAGCATCCGTATGGAAGGTCACCGTCAGGGTATCAACCTTCAAGGTGTAACCTCCATCTTTCTCCTCCACTCCTTCGGTATGCAGCTCCAGACCCGTCACTTCGGGCAGGGTTTCGGCATCCTTGTTTTTCCAAAGATACTTGATCGTCAGATCTTTGTCGTACGTAAAGCTGACGGGATCGCCCGCGTTGAATACAACGCCGCCAATCTCAATCCCGGCGAATTCCATGCCTTCCGGAGCCTTTACGGCATCCTCAGACGGAGGCTCGCACACGAATCCTTCCCCTTCGACCGTCAGGCCGTAGGGAGCCTGCAGCATTGAAATCCATTCGTCTCCGGTGGTGCCGCCGTTCGCGTCATATGTGACGTTCACGGTAGCGCGAGTGCAAGTGTATTTGCAGATCACCATGGCGGAGCCGCTGTTGGGGCTGCGCAGGAGTTCAACAAACTCGATCGTACCGTCAGCCGCTTCCAGAACGCAGTTGGTTTTGAGACCGTCACCCCAGAATACTACAGGGGCTTCATCTGATCCTGCGGCCATGTTCACAGAGAAGTAGGCGACGGTATCCGCTCCGGGATACTTTGTCAGCAGTGTGGTGAGCTCTTTGTCAGAATACAGAGCTGTAAGCTCCAGTTTATCCAGGTCCGCAGGCACAGCATCCGTATGGAAGGTCACCGTCAGCGTGTCGGCCTTCAAGGCGTAACCTCCGTCCTTCTTCTCCGCGCCTTCCGTGTGCAGCGTTAGGCCAGTCACTTCGGGCAGGAACAGGGCGTACAGCGTAAGATTGCCTGTGACCGGTTCGTTGAAATCATACCGGACAGTCAGTGCACTGTCACTGTGCCATCCGAAGAAGCCGTAGCCACTCTTAACAGGTATTTCGGGTATAGGAGCCTTTTGTCCACTTTCGACTTCCGCCGTGGAGATGACCGTATCGCCGTCCATATAGGTCACGGTGTACTGATCCCCTTCGCCGGCCTTTACGGCTGTGCTGCTGAGCGGGAGCTGACTAAGCAGCAGGGTAATGGCTAGCAGCAGACAGAGTATCGATCTTCTGTTTTTCATATTTCCGCACCTCGTTTCCTTCGATAATGCTGTATTATTATTATGATGATAATTGTCTTATGGGCATATGCAATCACCTAAAAGAAGTATTATCCATATATAATTTCTTCATAAAACAATTCTGTATAATCCAAGATACGGTGTGGCTGCGTTAAAAACCGATACGTACCAAGCACAAAACCGGAGACCCCCATTTGCAGAGAGGGTCTCCGGCCTTTCTACCTTAAAAGCTCTTCCTTTTCCCAATTTTTCCGATTATTCCGATTTTTCCGCTCTTTCCGTTGCTTTCACTCGCTTCTTTCTTCTCCTTGTTTCCGCGGCTGGCAAAGTCCTTCGCGATTGGAGCGCTCCAGTTCTCGGAAACCTTGCCGCAGCTGCGCATCTGGCTCATGGCCGCGCTGACCGTTTCGTAGTTCAGCTTGGTACCGATGCTGTCGCTGTGATAGTTGACCGCGCGGTCCTTGCGGATGCCGAAGGTCTTCGCGGTCTCCACCGCATCGATGTTCGCACCGAGGAACAGGAACTCCCATCCCTCCTCGGTCTTTTTCTCGATCATCTTTTTGACCTCATCGCTGGAATACTTGCGACTGCAGTTTTCCATTCCGTCGGTCGTGATGACAAAGATCGTATGCTCCGGAACGTCCTCCTTTCGGATGTAGCGATGCACGTTCGAAATGTGATGGATCGCACCGCCGATCGCATCGATCAGAGCGGTGGAGCCACGCACGAAGTACTGTTCCTCCGTCATGGGCTCGATCTTTTTCAGATCGACCCGGTCGTAGATCACGTCCTGCTCATGGTCAAAGAGAACGGTCGATACGAGCGCCTCGCCCTCCTCCTTTTTCTGCCGCTCGATCATCGAGTTAAATCCGCCGATCGTGTCCTTTTCCAATCCGCCCATCGATCCGCTGCGGTCCAAAATGAATACCATTTCCGTCAAACCTTTTCTCATAACTAAAAACCTCCTGTCTAAAGTCTCATGCCCAAGGGTCGTTTCATTTCCCTTACGATGTCATGATACTTCAAACAGGAGGTCAAAAGGTCGCCTGAAAAGCGACATTTCAAATCTTATGCTCCGAGCAGCCGCTGGTCGTGATCAAGCAGGCAAATGTTGATCTTATCAATATCAAACTGCTTCTTTTCGATAAAGAAACGTACGATCACATCGCCCTTGTCAGCCGGTGAAAGTGCGTAACCGGCACGCATCAGAAGGTCTTCCGTGTCGGAAAGCGGAAGCTCCAGCGCGATACAGAAAGCCAGCACAGTCTGTTTGCTCGGCCGATAGCCTTTTTTATTTTTGATCTTGGAGAACAGTTTCCGATCGATATTCGCCTTGGTGTAGCATTCCGGGTCGGTCATGCCGCTCGCGTCGATTCGCTTCAGGAGCGTAACGGCAAACCCTTCATCCAGATTCTTCAGCGCGTCATCAACGGAAGAGGCTGCCCGCTTCGCTGCTGTCTTTGGCTGGGCCATTGACTTTGGCTGGGCCATTGACTTTGGCTGAGCCATTGCCTCTGCCGGGAAACCATCGACGGACGAAAACTCGTAGGGTGCTCTTGCCGCTCCGTACATGGCTTCCCACTCCCGGGCACGCCGATTGCTGCTCCGATGGAGGGAGGCATAGTGATCATCGATGTAGCTCTCCATATCCGGGTAGAGCGTCTTTCCGATCTCCGTCTCCTCCCCGCCGAAGAACACCAGATAGACTACCATCTCACCGCTTTTTTCCGCGAGCAGGAACGCGCGGATCTCTTCCGCCGCGACCCGCACTGCCTCCTGCTTCGGATAACCGTAGGCACCCGAAGAAATCAAAGGAAAGGCAACGCTTTTGCAGCGCTTCTTTGCTGCGAGCGAAAGCGAATTGCGGTAGCAGGCACGCAGCAGGGCTTCTTCCCCGTCCTCACCGCCTCGCCAGATCGGTCCGACCGTGTGGATGACATAGTGCGCAGGCAGGTCGTAGCCTCGTGTGAGTTTAGCCTCACCGACCTCGCACCCGCCCAGCTTTCGGCATTCCTCCAAAAGCCTCGGGCCGGCTGCCTTGTGGATCGCTCCGTCCACGCCGCCTCCACCCAGAAGGCTTCGGTTCGCAGCGTTCACGATCGCATCGACATCCATCGCAGTAATATCGTTCCGAACAAATTTCAGCGGCATAGACAGTACCTCGCACAGCGTTTATCCGTTAGACAGGTTGGAAACAAACTCCTCTGCCTTTTTCACTCCGTAAGGAGCGTAGGTCCCGTCCTTCAGCTTTCCGGCCGCTTCCGGGAATTCCTCCCAGCTTGCCGCCTCGTGACGGGTCAGTATCGGATAAAAGAATACACCATTCTTTTTCGCCGCGTCAAGGTCTCCGGGCGCGTCGCCGCACATCAGGACATGATCCGGGGCAAAGCCCTTCTCCAGCATCGCCTTGATGCAGGCCGCCTTGCTGCCAACGTCCTGGCACATCATCACATCCACGAGCTCGAGCAGTCCGAAGCGCTCCCACTCCTCTTCGACCGCGTCGCGGTTGGCCGCGGAAACGATCGCGATATCCGCGAAATCCTTGACCGCAAGGAACCCTTCACGCACGCCCGGGAACGCCTTTTTGACTTCCCAGGGCAGCGCCGCGATCGAAGCGTTGACCGCTTTCGACCAGGAAAGCGCCTTCGCAAGCACGGCAGAGCCGGTTCGGTTGACTTCCGCCTCAAGCGCAGGGTTCGAGAGCTCCTTCGTTGTCTGAGTCCAAGCCTTCAGCTCATCCAAGCCTTCGATCTTACAGTAGGTCTCGTTGATCTCCTCGAGCGCCATGACAAGGCCGAGGAAACGGTTGATGCCGCGGGTCATGCTGTAGAGGTTGATCTCCTCCCAGCGCGCCTGGATCTGATCGCGCCACTCATCAAGCCCCCACTCATCGACCATGCGCGGGCCAAAGCAGAGCTGATGCTTGATATCCATCGTGTCGACCGCACAGCCGTCGGAATCGACACAGATCAGAAAGTCATGTTTTTTCACGAAATGCTCAGGAGCTACATTCTTCATAATTTCGTCTCCCATCTTCCGCACCAGACAAGATCGTTGTACCGGCCCTTGAATTCGCTCTTGCCCGTCAGTTTTTCAACCAGCGCGTGGAGGTACTCCGGCGTCTTGGCGTAAGCGTTGATAAAGGTCTTCAGCATCGGAACATCGAACAGGTGGTTCGTGTAATTCAGCGAAACACCGATGGTCGGGATCTCGTAGACCGACCACGGGATCTCGTAGGAGTGACCAACCGAGTAGGTGACACGAACGTTGTTGGTCTGCGCATAGCCGTTCATGGCGATCACGACCAAAACCAGATCAAAGTTCTTTTTCGCCTCCTCGCGGCTGAAATGCTCCATCAGCTTAAATTTATTGAAGGGACTCTGATGTTCGATCTCGTATTCATAGTAATCCTTCGGAGCGGTCACCTCGAAGCCGGCCGCCGTCAGCTCATCGATGAGCTGCTTTTTCGCCTTATCCGTTCCGTTTGCGAGCGATTCCGGCGCGCTCTGCACATAGTAAAGCAGTACGCGCTTCTTGGACGGATCGAGCGGGAAGACGTGCTGCGTATCCTTAACGAGCGTGATCGCCTCGTCCGCGGCCTTCGCTGCCGCCTCGTGATGCTCAGCGCATCCGACAACGCTCAGCCCTTCCTTGGACGGGAACTGCAGATGGTCAAGTCCGAGCATCGCCTTCATGCCAAGGATGCGGTGCAGCGCATCGGAGAAGCGCTCCTCGCTGATGCGTCCGTCCGCAAGACCGGCCTTCAGGTATTCGATATCCTCATCCGGGTCGTTGAAGAACAGGATCATGTCGCAGCCGGCCGCGATCACGCCGGGGATCACGTCGGCGCGGGAAGCTGCCGCCATCAGACCGCCCATGTGAGACGCGTCGGTAACGATGAGGCCGTTGAAGCCAAGCTTGCCTCTCAGAAGGCCCTGCAGCAACTCCGGCTGCAGCGTCGCGGGCTTCAGATCCTCATCCTTGATATCGGGGTTGAAGTAGCGGGTGTAAGCCGGCTGGCAGAAATGGCCGACCATGATCGACGGAAGATCCGCCTCGATGAGCGCCTGATAGACCTTGCCGAAGCTGGCATCCCAGTCCTCGACGGAAAGATCGTTGCAGCCCATGATGAGGTGCTGGTCACGCTCTTCAAAACCGTCGCCGGGGAAATGCTTGGCTGCGCAGGCAATGCCCTTCTTCTTCATCTCCTCCATGTAGATCTTGCTGAGTTCGATGATCTGATCCGGGTTATCACCGTAAGCGCGGGTATTGACGATCGTGTTGCGCCAGTTGCTGACAACGTCGCAGACCGGAGCGAAGGACCAGTTGCAGCCGATCGCAGCCGCTTCCTCCGCGCCAACGCGGGCCATGTCGCGCATGGTCTGCGTTGTGGTGGAAGCCGCGCAGGCTGCGCCGGTCGCGACCAGCGTACCCTCACCGACCGCACCGTTGCCGCCGGCTTCGCAGTTCGCCGCAATGAGGACCGGAACCTTGCTCTTTTCCTGGAACATGCGGTTCTGCTCGTAGACTTCCTCGAGCTTGCCGCCCTGCCAGCGAACACCGCCGATGTGATACTTGTTGCACAGGGCATCGATCGTCGCGGGATCACGGCGAAGCGTAAGATTGATAAAGAGCTGTCCGACCTTCTCATCAAAGGTCATCGACGCGATCGTGTCCTCGACCCACTTGATCTGTTCCTCGTTTAAATAAAACGGGCGTTTGCTTAAATCGACCATGACTATCTCCTTTATATAAACTCTTTATTGCTTACTCTTTGTATCCGAACTCGGGGATGTTCGTCCATCTCTCGCGGAAGTAATGCGCAGCGAGCTTCGGCTTGCGGTCTCTCGTGAACAGGCCCTTCTTGTTGCCCTGCACACGGAGCATGCCCTGCGAGGTCATGAAGTCCGCGAAGTTCCAGGCCTGCTCGCCGACGACGAAGTCGAACTCATCGAAGACGCGGTTGTTCATCTTGTAGTAGTCGAGCTGATATTCTTCCGTGTACATCACCGGCGTGGTGTCGTGGAAGCCCATGACCGTATCCGCACCGTATTCGGTAAACATCAGCGGTTTGCCAAGGCGCTCCCAGTCCTTCAGCTCCGCGCGAAGCGCTTCCTCCGGGCCTTCCAGATCCGGACCGCCATAGTACCAGCCATAGTAACGGTTCAGGCAGATCACATCCGAAAGCTTGGCGGAATAATCCGTATCCGGTCCGCCGGCCATCTGCACACTGATCAGGGTGCAGGGGCGCTTCTGCGGATCCAGCTCACGCGCAAGGGCAAAGAGCGGTGCGAAGTAATCGTACGCGCCTTCGGAGTAGGAATCCGGCTCATTCGCGATGCTCCAGATCACGACGCAGGCATGATTCTTGTCGCGCGCGATCAAATCGCGGATGACCTCTTTGTGATGATCGAAGGTCTTGACGCCGTGCTCTTTGTCAAAGGTCTTGACCCGCTGTCCGTTGAAGTTCGCACCGCCGCCGAAGTCAAAGTTGATGCCGACGGCCGTAGTCTCATCGATAACAACGAAGCCTTCCTCGTCCGCGAGGCGCATCATCTCTTCGCTGTAGGGGTAGTGACTCGTGCGGAAGCTGTTGGCTCCCTGCCACTTCATGATGGAAAGATCCTTCACGTACATCGGAACGTTCATGCCGCGGCCGGCCGGGAAGGTATCCTCGTGCTTGCCGTAGCCCTTGAAGTAGAACGGGCGTCCGTTGATCAGGAACTTGATCCCGTCCACCTTCACCGTGCGGATGCCGTAAGGAAGCTCGTACACATCCTCACCGGCGGTGATCTTCACGGTGTACAGGTACGATTTCATCGGCTGCCAGAGCGTGACATCCTCGAGAGCGATGTCGCAGGCTTTGCCTTCGCCCTCACCGACCTTCTTGCCGGTCTTGTCAAAGATCTCGACCTTGCAGGGCACGCTCTCTGCCTCCGGTCCTGCCACGTCCGTCACAACGCGGAGCACCGCGCTTACCTTCTCCGCGAGCGGATCCGGAACGTCAGCCGTCACCGTCACGTCCGCAATGTAGGTCTTCGGGGTGGTGTAGATGCGTACCGGGCGGGTGATGCCGCAGTAGTTGAAAAAGTCAAAGTTGGGATAGTTCTGTTTTTTGGTGTTTTTGTAATTTTTTCCCGCCACGGAGGACGAGCCCAGCATGCTGGATTTTCCGCCGACCGGGAGCGTGGTGTAGTCGATGACATTGTCAACGGCGATCGTCAGGAGGTTGTCGCCATCCTTCATGATCTCGCCGATCTCGACTTCAAACGGAAGGAATCCGCCTCGATGCTCGCAGATCTCCACGCCGTTAAGATAAACCTTCGCGTGGTGCGTGACCGCATCCATGCGCAGTATCACGCGCTGCGTTTTCCGGACATAAACAGGGACACTGAACGTGCGCTGGTAGAAGACCCAGCCGTAATGATCACGGAAGCTGATGCCTTCCTTGATGTCATTGTAGGAAGCCGGAACCGGCATCGTCACGGCGTCTTCGAGGGGCTTTTCGAACCATTTCTCATCAAACCCGCATCCGTTGTCAAGCCTGAAGCTCCAGATCCCGCTCAGGTCACTCATCAGACGCGACTCGGTAAGAATCGGATATAACATGTGCTCTCTCCTCCTTCATTATGTTTCAAAGCTGCACGCAGCTGTTATTCTCATCGTTACAGTACCACATAACCTTCTTCGTCTGCCTTGATCGGCATGACTTCCATAAAGTCCGTGATACAAAGTGCCAAAGGGATCCCCGTCCAGCAGAAAGCGGTGTAGATCAGTCCAAGACCCCACCGGCCCTGATAGTACCGATGACCGCCGGCAAAGCCGGTAAAGAGCATCAGCCACAGATAGACCTTCTTCTTGAAGCGATGCTTTCCCTTCAGGCTTTCCTTCCACTTAAGGAATTTCCAGATCGGTCCCCAAAGACCGTAGGTGTTTTCCTCCTGTCCGGCTGCGGCCTGAGCGGCCTGCTTCTCGTAGTCAAGCTCCATCAGCTGCTTGGCCTCGAGCGCATCCCCCTTCAGATCATCCATGACCGGCGCTGTGTTTCGTTGATCTGCCACCCGGAATCCTCCTTTGATCGACATTTTCAAAGGATGCCCGGATCATTCCGGGCATCCTTTATGAATCTTACTGCATCAGAGACTCTGTATAAAGCCTCGATCCGTGCGGGATCATCAGGCTTTCTGAGCCTTGGACTCTGCCTTGATCCGGGCGATCTCGTCCTGGATCTCAGCCATCTTTTCTTTGGTCAGCGGGTAGAACTTCATCGCGACAACGTTCAGGATCCATCCGATCATCGGCATACCGATGAAGCAGACGAGCGTCGCGATCAACAGGGCATTGGAATAAGGCGTAGCTTCGGTCGGAAGCGTCTCCTTAAAGCCGATCGCCGCATACACCAGCGCAACAAAGGTGGAAGCCAGCGAAGAGATGAGCTTATCCACAAAGCTGAAAAGCGTACCCATCAGACCCGGGACGTAGCGGCCGGTACGGTAAACCTCGTAGTCGGCGCAGTCCGCGGTCATCGGGATAACGATGTTGCCGGAGAGCTGCGAGAAGCCCTTCATGGCAATGTAGGTCAGGATGAACGCGACACCCATGAAGCTCCAGCTCGAACCCTTGAACAGGTTGCCCCAGGTCGCGAGCTTTGTCAGGTTGAAGGTCGGCAGGGTCATCGGGTTATTATGACCGAGGCAGATCAGAAGCGTCAGGATGCCGGCGGTGATCATGGAGCCCCAGGTACCGACAAGCAGACACTGCTTCTGACCCATACGGCGGGCAATGAATCCAATGCCGAGGATACCGAAAATGGCAACCGGGATACCGGTGATGGCAGAAACCGAACCGGAAAGCGCGTAGCTGCCGAAGATGACACCATACAGAGCCATCGTAACGGCGGCATTGCCGGTGGCGCTCATGGCGAGCTTATCCGAGGAGGCAGCCAGAACGAGCATCTGAATACCGCGGTTGTGAGCCAGAACGTCCGCATAGTCCTTAAACTTGATGCGCTCTACCTTGCCAAGGCCGTAGTACTTCTCGCGGTCCTTGCGCCACAGGCCGATGATCGCGCAGCAGGCAAAGACAGCTGCCAACGCACCGATGACAAGCTGAGCATGCTGCCACATCGCGGGATTGTAGAAACCGGAGAGCACCTGAACCCCGTCCTCACCCGTGGTGATGACGCGCTCAAGCGAGGGGTTCTGCGCCACGAGCTTCGCGATCTGATCTGCCGCGTTGGCCGAGGTCAGCGTGTAGTTCGGAAGCAGGGTTCCGGAAAGGTAGACCGGCCAGAAAACGCTCATCAGAAGGACGTTGTAGGTCGCGTCAAACATCGTGAAGATGGGACGCTGTTTCGGGTCGTTCGTCAAGCAGGTCTGCGCCGACTTGGTGACGACACACTGGAAGGTGTAGCCGATGATGTATACCGCGTACATGACAATGAACGCGATAAATCGGCCGCCGCTCGGGATCAGCGGGGTAACCCGGAACATCACGAAGGTCATGATGAACAGGATCAGGTTGCCGATGACAATGAACGGACGGTTCTTACCGAACTTCGTGTTGGTATTGTCAACGACCATACCGATGAACGGGTCGGTGACACCATCCCAGACACGCATGATCGTGACGATACTTCCGGCCAGAACCGCGCCGACACCGACGATACCGACAAGGAAGTACGAGATCGAAGCAACAAGGATCATGTACGCGTTGGTGGAAGTATTGTTCAGGGCGTAGAACGCAATCTCCCACAATTTCGCGCGATGGATACCGGTAGCTTGATCTTCCAAAGGCTGTTTAGACATAGCTGCCTCCTTAAAAAAATAATAGGTGATGTGATTGTACCAAACCGCCAGCAGTTAGTAAATTGCATAAAATCTTTTCGCACATTGCAAATCGTCCCACTTTACGATATGATAGAACCGTCCTCTTATTACACACTTTCTTTCAATCGTAATGGTATGGAAAATGAGTTTTGACATTCGCTACCGCAGCTACATTTTTAAGCACAGCCTCACGGAAAAGCCGGAAATGGATGACCCCCTGTTTTCCGAGCACTTCCACACGTCCTACGAGATCCTCTATTTTGTCAGCGGCGATGCCGAGCTTCTGCTTCAGCACACCCGCTACTCCATCCACCCGCGCTCCCTGCTCGTGATCAAGCCGGGCGAATACCACAATATCGTGTTTCACTCCACCGCTCCCTACGAGCGCTACGTCATCCGTGTCTCTCCGGACAATCTGCATCGCAATCTTTCGTCTCTCCTTTCGAAGACCAAGTCCGTGTATTCGATCGCGGACACCCCGCTGGAGGAAGAGTTTCTGCGGATGGACCGTCATCTGGAGCTGCTGCGCCCTGAGGCGCAGGTCAACGCCTGCATCGGTTCGATGGATCTCATCCTTTCCTATCTGATCAGTTCGGAGGATCTGATCCGCCAGGCTGACTTTGTCAACGAGACCTCCAAACGCATCCTTGATTACATTGATACCCACCTTGGCGAGATCCGCACGGTCGATGACCTCGCGCTTGGGCTGCACATGTCCCGCTCCGCCCTCTACCGCGTGTTTTCCTCGCAGTTCCACACCCCGATCATCTCCTACATAAGGACCCAGCAGTGCCTCTTGGCGCAGGAGTATATCCGCGAAGGCATGCCGGCCCAGGAGGCGGCCGAGCGGCTCGGATTCACGCACTATTCCTCGTTCTACCGGGAATACACGCGCGTCTTCCATGTATCGCCCAATAAGCACAAACCGTGACTGTGCGCCATGTTCCGCACTGGCTTACCCAGAAAAACAGCAAATTTCCATGTTTCCAGGTAAACAAAAAAACGCAGGAGTGACTTTACCCAGATATTTTGGCATTTCAGATAATTCTAGGTAATGTGTGTCATGCATGGTTTTTGTATCCGCGGTCATTTACCTAGATATT
>ONYR01000296.1 GCA_900322165.1 uncultured Eubacteriales bacterium | reverse complement strand
GTCGGGCTGGACCGCGGCAATAAGGACCGTACCATCCGCGTTGTAGAGCATGCCCTCGCGGATCGTGTAGAGGCCTTGCGAGTCGGAGCCGTTGGCGAACGCGAACGAGGAGATCTGAACGCCGCCGAACGCACCGCCCTCGATGTCCGTCAGGCTCGCGGGGATCGTTAAGGTATCGCCGATGTTCGAGTAGCTGGAAAGCGCCTCTTTGCCGATGTACTCAAGGCCTGAAGGCAGATGATCATACTCGGCCGGGCCATTGAGGGCCATTTCACCGATGACGCGGATGCCTTCGGGGAGGTTCTTCAGCTCCATCCGGCTGTACTGGAACGCGAACGGCTGAATGATCTCGATCGTTTCGGGAAGTGTGACCCAAAGGTCGTCGAAGGAGTAACTATCCTCCAAGCTCGCAAACCCATCGCCGATGACCGTGACCGGGAGACCTTCGACCGTCTCCGGGATCGTGATCTCGGTATCGGAGCCCTCGTACTTGGTCCAGGCCGCGTGGGTTTCGGTCAGCTGGAAGGTCAGCTCGCCCGCGGCCGTCGGAAGCTTGACGGTCTTGATGGCCGGCTCGTTGTCGTAGTTGACCGGGATTTCAAGGAAGTTTGCGGCGGTTTCCGCGTAGGAGCCCGCTTCGCAGTGGAAGACAACGTCGCCCTCGTTGAGCGTGGAGCCGGTGATGCGGATGACACTGCTCGGAATGTAAACGTGCCACATCGCGTCAAGGTTCGTGAACGGGCTGAACGCGAGGATCTCATCGAGGAGGTTCAGCGAGAAGGTCGCGGAGCCTTCCGGACAGATGAGGGTCAGCTCCGGGTTCCACGCGAAGAAGACGACCGCGTCGCCTGCCTTGTTCATGAGCGCGCCATCCTTCGCGGAGAAGCGCGGGTTCTCCGGATCGACTTCAAACGTGCGGTAGGAGAAAAGCGAGAATGCCTCCTCACCGATGAACGTGACGTTCTTGCCGATGTGGATCACTTCGGGCTCGGAAGAGAAGTTGAGCGAGTCATGCTCGTACCAGGACGAGCAGAACGCATAGTGACCGATCGACTCGAGACTCTCGGGAAGTGTTGGCATCGCGAGGTTCTGGCAGTCGTAGAAGCAGTAGTTTTCGAGAGTTTTCAGGCCTTCGGGGAGCGTGACGGAAGAAAGTTTTCCGTAAGAGATCGCGTCCGCACCGATCGCAAGCGTGCCGGGAGCGATCGTGAGGGATCCGTCCTTCGCGCACGGATAGGCGATCAGAATCTTTTCTTCCTGATCATAGAGAGCCCCGTCGATCACTTCGTAGCGGCCGTTGGCGGACTTACTGCCCGAGCCAGAACTTCCAGATCCACCTGCGAAGGAGATCTCCTCCAAAAGGATATCGCCCGCGGTGATGCCTTCGCCGATGTACTCGACCCCGTCCGGGAGCGTCAGTTCCGTAATGGCCTCGCAGTCGCTGAACGCGTAGGCTCCGATGTATTTGACGGTGCTCGGGATCTCGATCTTCTCGAGTGCGAAGCAGTATTCAAACGCGCCTGCACCGATATATTCGAGGTTCTTGGGGAGCGTGATGTGAGTAAGCTCGTAACAGTAGCGGAAGGCCGATTCTTCGATGCGCGTGATCGAATCGGGCAGGGTGACTTTTCGTAAGGGGAAGTGACCGCCCACTTCGCCGATGATCATGCGGCCGAAAACGCTGCCCATGATCGTGGTGACGGGCTTGCCGTCGACTTCGCCCGGAATGATCAGCTGCGGGTCCGTGCCGGTGTAGCCGGCGACCCAGGCCTCGTTTTCAAAGAGTGCGTAGGTCAGCACGCCATTTGCCGTATTGACATCCTTGATCGTGTAGGTCGTTTCGGGCTCGATCTTCTGCGGCTTCGCGGTGTAAAGCGTGCCGTAAACATCCTCCACCGTCACGACGTAGTAGGCCTCGTTGCCGCATTCTGAGAGCGGCTTGAGGTCGAAACCGAACGAATCGGTGATGCCAGACATGGTCGTGTAGGTCATGTCCGAATTGTCCCAGCTCGACACCGGAAGGAGATCGCCGCTCGGCGTTATCGCGGGGATGAGACCGTAATTGTAGTAGTAAACGCTGTCGAAATGCGTGACGTCAACGGTCTCTTTACCGCTGAACATCGCATTATCGCTCGTTCCGTTGACCGTCTGGATCGAGAGCTTGCCCGTGGCAAGGTCCTCCAAAAGGACGATCGTGATCGGGACGGTTTCGGTGCTGCTGCGGGTGTAGAAGCTGATGCCGGAGCTCGAGAGGCGGGTGTTGCGCGTCTGGTAGATAATGCGCTTGTCGGTCTTTTCCGCCTGCGCGACGGTCCAGACCGTGAACGAATCGCCCGCTGTCATTACGACCATGTTCGGGTCTTTCGGCAGGTGGACCACGCCGTTTTCGTCCACGTCCGCGACGCACCCGGTGACAAGCGTCTCGTAAATGCCGCTCTGCGGCTTTTCGACGATCGTATAGGTGACCTTGGAAAGGTTCTCCAGAAGCGTGGGATCAAGCTGGATCTGGTATTCGTCCCCGACCATCGTGAGCGCGGGGATCGTGTAGCTCTTGGCCTCGGCGCTCTGCCACTGCGTGCTCATCGCTTCGAAGAGGCGCGTGTAGCCGTAGGCCGCGAGGTTGCTGTAGGTTTCGCGCATCTCATAGTACTGCGCTTTGTTTCCGCTCGGGAAGTAGACGGACACGCCGGCCGCACCGTCCACGTTCGTATAGTTCTTGATAATCAGCTGCGTCGCTGCCTCAGCAAGCACGCCTGCTTCCGTGGCAGCCATTTCGGCGAGCTGCTCGGTGAGGCTTCCGATATCGACAAGGTCATAGGCGAAGATCGATCGGTCCTCCTCGCTTCCGATGATACCGAAGCTCTTCGTACTCTCGCGGGCGGTCTGAACCGCCGCGTAGGAGCCCTGCTCGATCTGCGACGCGACGGTATCGCCGAACGCGCCGAGCGCCTGCAACAGCGCGCCCACCTTCGAAAGATCCGCGACCGCAAGCGTGCAGTCGGGATGGTAGAATTCGCTCTGTTTTCCTTCGTAGTACGCACCGTACGCATCGACGATCGCGCTCGTGATCTCGATCGGATCGTCGGTTTCGTTCATCACGCCAAGGAAGCTGTAGTCCCAGCCATCGCCCGGCTCGAGCTCCTCGGAGCCGACAAAATACCGCGCGTACTCGGCCCAGATCGCCATGGTCTCGAAGTTGCCCATCAGGCAGGCGTCGAAGCCGACAAAATCGAGCTTCTGGCCAAGATAATCGTTCGCGTCGGCGTTGAAGACGGTCTCGTCCATTGCCTGGACCATCTCCGCCAAAAGCAGCCCATCGCCAGAGAACAGCTCGTCCACGCCGTAGCCCCAAAGCGGGCCGCCGCCATGATCCCAGAAGATCAGTGCGTAATGATCCGCGGGGTAATTCGCTGCCGCGAAATCGACAAACTCGGAAAGTGTTTGGGACGCGCCCATATCCGCATTCTTCTCGGTCGACGCGACGACCCACTCCTCCGCGGGGCGCGCAAGGTCAACGACACAGTTGCGATCGCACGGAATGTCCGTCGACCATCGCTGGCTTCCGCCGGTGTAGAGGATCACGTTCGTGTCCGCAAGATCGATCCCGGACTTCAGCATTTCGCTGATATCCGCGCTCGCGCAGCCGTTCTTCGACTCAAGGTTCGACCCGATCATGTAGACCATGAGCGTGTAATTCTTCTTGGCAGCCGGAAGGTCGCTCGCACTCTGCGTGATCTCCGCGTCCTCGATGTTGAACTCCTGGTTCTTTTTCGCGATCGCGCGGGAGAGCTCCTCGATCTGCTCCGCCCTGGTGTAGCCGGAGGTCGAGGTATCGCCGCCCTCCGCAACGACTCCGCCCGAGCCGTTTCCGCTGCCGGAGCCGTTTCCTCCGGTCCCGCCTTCACCTCCGCCCTGCTTCTTCCCGCAGGCCGTTAAAAGGAGGGAGAGCGCGAGCAAAAGGACAAGGGCTCGCTTTAATTCAGACTGCGGCCGGGCTGCATATGCTTTGTTTTTGGTTGCCTCATTCATTGGGGGTGTCTCCTTTACGCAAATAGATCGTCTGGCTAAAGCGTTTTACAATATTCGACTACAGCTGTCAGCTGTAAATACTCACAGATAAACTTGATTTAGCACAAGTTAATGATAGTCCTATCGGCAGTATATCTTGCACATATTCAGCGGTCAACCGCATTTTTTGCTTTTCACCGCTGAATAAACACGTCTTAGGAATGAATTCGCAACAACTTTTGGCAGCTGCCGTCCAATTCAAACATCCCGGCCCGTGTGAGTAGTTCACACACGCAAAAAATATTTACTGAATATCTCACAACCTATTGACATCGGTTATATCAGCGTTTACAATCAAAAAATCTTCACATTAAATAAGAAGCCGTGCCTTATTTAGCATGATTTGCACGATCTCGGCTTCGATTCAGGAGGAAATATCATGAAAAAGCTCGTATCCCTGATTTGCATTCTCGCACTTGCTTTGTCTTTGACCGCCTGCTCCGGCGATGGTTCCGCCAGCGGCGATGGTACGTATACGGTCGGTATCTGCCAGCTCGTGCAGCATCCTGCGCTCGACGCGGCGACCCAGGGCTTCAAGGACGCTCTGACCGAGAAGCTTGGCGACAAGGTCAAGTTCATGGAACAGAACGCGTCCGGCGATTCCGCGACCTGCTCCGTCATCTGCAACCAGTTCGTTGGTGAGGAGGTCGACCTCATCATGGCGAACGCGACACCTGCCCTGCTTGCCGCGCAGTCTGCGACCGGCACGATCCCGATCCTCGGCACGTCCGTCACCGATTATGCGTCCGCGCTTGAGATCGATGGTTGGACCGGCGCGACCGGCACCAACATCTCCGGCACCTCCGACCGCGTTCCCGAATCCGAACAGGCGAAGGTCCTGAACGAACTCTTCCCCGACGCCGTCAACGTCGGCATCGTCTACTGCTCCGCTGAACCGAACTCCAAGGTGCAGGCCGAAGCCTTCACCGAGGCCGCAAGCGCGATGGGCTACACCCTCAAGGAATACACCTTCGCAGACTCCAACGATGTCGCTCAGGTCGTCCAGACCGCCTGCGACGAGAGCGATGTTCTCTACATTCCGACCGACAACACGGCCGCTTCCAACACCGAGCTCATCAACAACGTCGCGCTCAACGCGGGCGTCCCGATCGTCTGCGGTGAGGAAGGCCTCTGCAAGGGCTGCGGTATTGCGACCCTGTCCATTTCCTACTACAACCTCGGCTACAAGACCGGCGAGATGGCTTACGAGATCCTCGTGAACGGCGCGAACCCGGGCGAGATGGAGATCGCTTACGCCGACTTCACTAAAGAGTACAATCCCGCCATCTGCGAGGCCCTCGGCATCACCATTCCCGAAGGCTATGTCGCGATTCCGGAGGACTAATTAGCCGCGAACGGCTTTAGCGGCGGCGGCAGCGCGGCCGTCCCAGGCCGCTTGCCGCGGTTTCTGCCAAATCCTGCGCGGCCGCGCTCGACTCTCCCTGAAAGGAAACTATTTCGTTGACTCCGCAAGTTTATTTCGCTTCGCTCAGCATCCTGAAGCTCCTGAAAAACATGCCCGGCGGTATCGCGCAGGGCCTTGTCTGGGGCATCATGGCGCTCGGCATTTACATCACTTACCGGCTTCTTGACGTAGCCGACCTGACCGTCGACGGCTCGTTCACCACGGGCGGCGCGGTCGCGGCCATGCTCATCCTCTCCGGTCGTCCGGCTTGGCTGGCGCTTCTGTGCGCGCTCATCGTCGGCTCGCTCGCCGGCTTCGTGACCGGCATGCTCCACACCAAGCTCGGCATCCCGGCGATCCTCGCGGGCATCCTGACGCAGTTCGCGCTCTATTCGATCAACCTGCACATCATGGGCATGTCGGCGAACAAGGCGATCAGCGTTGACAAGTACCACCTGATCCTCTCGTCCCGCCACATCCCCTCCGCGATCCTGACCGGCGCGATCATCGCGGTCGTTCTGATTTCGCTGATGTATTGGTATTTCGGTACCGAGCAAGGCTCCGCGATCCGTGCGACCGGCAACAACCCGGCCATGAGCCGCGCGCTCGGCATCAACATCAACAACATGAAGGTCCTCGGCCTCTCGCTTTCGAACGGCCTTGTCGCCCTCGCAGGCGGCCTGATGGCGCAGTACCAGGGCTTCGCGGACATCAACATGGGCCGCGGCGCGATCGTCATCGGCCTTGCGGCCGTCATCATCGGCGAAGTCATCGGCCGCGCGCTCCTCAAAAAGCACCTGAACTTCTACGGCACGCTTTCGTTCACGGTCATCGGCGGCATCCTGTATTACATGGTGGTTGTCATCGTCCTGTGGCTGAAGCTCGACTCGAACGACCTGAAGCTCTTTACCGCGATCATCGTCGCTGTCTTCCTCGCGGTCCCCTACCTGCGCGAGCAGTCACGCACAAGCTTTAGAAGGGCCGGGAAGAATGCGGTCGCAGTGGGCGCGGGGGGTTCCGCAGCGGCGAGCTCCGATGAATCTTCCAATCAAGACGATGGTGAAGGAGGGACGGAGCATGCTTAAACTCGAACACCTTCACAAAACCTTTAACATCGGCACGGTCAATGAAAAGACCGCGCTGAAAGACCTTTCGCTCCACCTTCTACCGGGTGACTTTGTGACCGTCATCGGCGGCAATGGCGCGGGCAAATCGACGTTGCTGAACGCGGTTGCGGGGGTCTGGCCCGTAGACTCAGGACGCATCGTCCTGGATGGTCAGGACATCACGGCCCTCCCCGAGCACAAGCGCGCGGCCCTAATCGGGCGCGTGTTCCAGGATCCGATGATGAGCACGGCGCCGAACATGCAGCTTGAGGAGAACCTTGCGCTGGCGCTTCGGCGCGGCAAGAAGCGCGGGCTTGGCTGGGGCGTGACCAAGGGCGAGCGCGAGCTGTTCCGCGAGAAACTGAAGACGCTCGGCCTCGGCCTCGAGGACCGCATGACCATCAAGGTCGGCCTGCTTTCGGGTGGCCAGCGCCAGGCGCTGACGCTTCTGATGGCGACGCTGACCGAGCCGAAGCTGCTCCTTCTTGATGAGCACACGGCCGCACTCGATCCGGCAACCGCGAAGAAAGTGCTCGAGCTCTCCGACCGCATCGTCGAGGAGAGCCACCTCACGACACTCATGATTACCCATAACATGACCGACGCGATCCGCCACGGCAACCGCCTCATCATGATGGACCAGGGCCACATCATTTTGGACATTTCCGGCGAGGAAAAGAAACACCTCACCAAGCGCGACCTCATGGACAAGTTCGCCGAGGTCGCCGGCTACCAGCTCGAATCCGACAACACGCTGCTGACGAAGGAGTGAGGCCGGCCGAGCCTTTAACGGGTTTTGGGTTGCAGGTTGCTCCATTTTTGTATTTTGTGGGGCACGCCGCCGATGCAAGCTCCGTAAACGGCTGATGCATCGGTAGTGGTAATTGCTTCTTTTGGTGATTTTACCGATGCAAGCTCCGTAAAGGGCCGGTGCATCGGTAGTGACCTTTGTCAGTTTTTTAGATTCTCCCGATGCAAGTGCTTTTTCTGCGCCGTGCATCGGGAGTTTTCATATTACAGCAAAGCATTCACTCCAACACGCTACCGATGCAAACGCCCTAACTATACTTTGCATCGGTAGTTTTCAGTTTTTTGTTCGAACTCAGTCCCGATGCAAGCCACTTTTCTGCGTTTTGCATCGGTAGTTTTCAAATTACTGCTTCGCAACATCCCCGATGCAAGCGCCCTGACTTCGCTTTGCATCGGTAAACTTCCTTCTCCCATGCAGCATCGGTATCTTTGGCTGACTGTCTGGCACCCCAATGTTTTCTTTCGCT
>ONYR01000319.1 GCA_900322165.1 uncultured Eubacteriales bacterium | reverse complement strand
TCCGACCCGCACGATCACCTATGTCAGCAGCCATGATAACCATACGCTGTGGGATAAGCTGACGCTGACCGTCGATTCGGACGGTTCAGGCTTCGATCAGCCGGAGATGATCCGCGTCGCGGCGAATAAGCTTGCTGCGGCCATCGTCATCACGTCGCAGGGCATTCCGTTCTTCCAGAGCGGAGAAGAGTTCGCCCGCACCAAGTACGGGGACGGCAACAGCTATCATTCCGATGCTCATGTGAACGATATTCGCTGGTCAAGACTCGAGACCTTCAAAGAACTGAATGACTATTATAAAGGGCTGCTTTCGATCCGCCGCAGCTTCTCGCCGTTCACGGACGAGAGCGGCAAGGCAGCGGCAAGCATCCGTTTCCTTGTGGCAGAGGATCAGCTTGTCGGCTATGCGATTCCCGGCGTGAAGGCAGGAGAGGCGAAGTGGATGCTGCTCTTCTTCAATGCCTCGGAAACGGAAAAGAACGTTGAGCTGATGCAGGATGAGGCGTGGCCGGCTTCATGGAACGTGCTTGCGAATGAGAAACAGGCTTCGGCTGAACCCTTCGCCACCGTGCAGGGAACTGCCTTCACCGTGCATGTGCGCAGTGCGCTGATCCTTGCGTCAGAAGCAAGGATCTAAGCGGTTTTCAGCCTTCTTGATTTGACGGAGTCCGCGAGGCGTGCTATAGTGTTTGTATTGGTTTTTACGCACGTGTCCTGAGAAAGGAAAATGCAAAATGATTTCGGAGAAAATGCAGCAGCTGGCTAAAAACGGTTCAGCGATCCGGGCTATGTTCGAAGAAGGAAAGCTGATGGCACAGCAGTACGGCAAGGAAAACGTCTATGATTTCTCGCTTGGCAATCCCAATACTCCGGCGCCGGAAGCGATCCGAAAGGCCGCGATCGATATTCTGAAAGAAACCGATCCGGTAACCCTGCACGGCTATATGAGCAATGTGGGCTATGATGATGTGCGCGAAAAGCTTGCCGCGAGCCTGAATCAGCGTTTCGGCACGGCCTTTGCGGCGAAGCACCTGATCATGACTGTCGGCGCGGCCGGTGCGCTCAACGTCGCGCTGAAAACGATCCTGAACCCCGGCGAGGAAGTCCTGCTGCAGGCTCCGTATTTCGGTGAATACAACAATTACATCAGCAATTTTGACGGAGTGCCCGTCGTAGCCAAGGCGAAGCTCCCGGATTTCGGACTGAACCTCGAGGCCATGGAGGCACTGATCTCCGAAAAGACCAAAGCGGTCATTATCAACAGCCCGAACAACCCGACGGGCGTGATCTATTCGGAAGAGGAGATCAAGGCGCTCTCCGATCTGCTTTGCGAAAAACAGCAGCAGTATGGCCATGCGATCTACCTCATTTCGGATGAACCGTACCGCGAGATCGTTTTCGGAAACCATACGGTTCCGTATCTGCCTTGCTTCTATGAGAACACGTTTGTCGGCTATTCCTACAGCAAATCGCTTTCGCTTCCGGGCGAGCGGATCGGCTATCTGGCCGTGAGTCCTTCGATGGAAGCGGTAGAGGAAGTGATCGGCGCAGCCGGTGTAGCTAACCGTATCCTCGGCTTTGTCAACGCGCCGTCGCTGTTCCAGAAGGTCATCGGCCGCTGCATAGATACCGTGGGTGACATGAGCCTGTATATCCGCAACAAGGAGGTGCTCTACAAGGAGCTGACCGCGATGGGATATGAGATGCGGGAGCCGGAGGGCGCGTTCTACATGTTCCCGAAAGCCCTCGAGGCGGATGACAAGGCGTTCTGCGCGGCAGCTAAAAAGCACCGTATTCTGATCGTACCGGGCTCGACCTTTGCCGGTCCCGGCTATTTCCGTTTGGCGTTCTGTGTTTCGGAAGCGACCGTGGATCATTCTCTGGAAGGATTCGCAGCGCTCGCAAAGGAGTATGGAAGATGAGAATCAAACGTATTGATGTAGGGGAAATGCAGATCCCTCTGGTGACCCCGTTTAAAACGTCCCTTCGGACAGCGACGCATGTGGATGATATCATCGTTCGGGTCGTTTCGGACGATGGACTCTGCGGATTCGGCGAGGCCGCTCCGACCGCGGTCATCACGGGCGATATCAAGCCCTCGATCCGCGGAGCGATCGAAGAGGTGATCGCGCCTTCCCTTGTCGGAATGGACATCGAAGACATCGACGGAGTTTCGAGAAAGCTCCGCACCTGTATTTTGAAAAACACGTCAGCCAAGGCGGCGGTCGATCTTGCCCTTTATGATCTCTATGCCAAGTCGCTCGGGAAACCGCTGTACAAGGTGCTTGGCGGCGGGAGCCGTGAGGTGGAGACCGACATTACCATCAGCGTCGATACGATCGACAAGATGGTGGCGGATTCCGTAAAGGCCGTTGCAGAAGGATACCGGATCCTGAAGGTAAAGGTCGGCAAGGAAGGAATCAAAGACGTAGACCGAATCAAGGCGATCCGCGATGCGGTCGGAGATGCGGTCGTGATCCGTGTCGACGCGAACCAGGGCTGGAACGCAAAGGAAGCGGTCCGCATCATCCGTAAGCTGGAAGACGCGGATCTGAACATCGATCTCGTGGAACAGCCGGTCTCCGCACACGATAAAGCGGGCATGATCTACGTGACTGCGAATTCGTCTATCCCGATCCTCGCGGACGAGAGTGTCTTCACTCCGGAAGACGCGATCGACATCATCAAGAGCCGCGCAGCGGATCTGATCAATATCAAGCTGATGAAAACCGGCGGCATCTACGAAGCGCTGAAGATCGCGGCCATCGGTGAGATCTACAACGTGCCCTGCATGATGGGCTGCATGCTTGAGAGCAAGATCTCGGTCTCGGCCGGCGCGCATCTGGCGGGAGCCAAGGGAATCATCAACCGCGCCGATCTCGACGGACCGGGGCTGTGCAGCATCGACCCGTACGAGGGCGGTCCGGAGTTCAACGCGGGCATGATCATACTGAATGAAACACCCGGTATCGGTATCGAATCGGTACCTTGCTTTACTGACTGAAATCCCTGGAGGGACCATTGATGGAAAACTCACGTCACGCCTTGATCGGGGAAGGGATCCTTCCTCTGTTTGGAAAGCCCTCACCGCATCAGGTCGTTATCGATGAAGGCTTGTACGGCATGGACTGCGTCATTCTCGAAGAGAAGGATGACTATGCGCTGATCCGCATGGAATACGGCTATGAAGGCTGGGTCCTGAAGCGCGGGCTTTGCGAGGGTACCTGGCCGTCTTACCTTGAAAAGGTGAGGGTCGGAAAGCGCCAGATCGATGTGCTGGCGAAGACTGAGGTGGCTTCGGAGATCCTGAAAACCATGCCGCTCGGGTCTGTTTTGACCATGGCGGAGGATGCCTATAACCGTAACCTGAAGGAAGGCTGGTCCTGCGTCAGACTGGCCGACGGGAGCCTTGGATACACGAAATCTTCGTATCTGATGGGCTATCTGCCGATCTCTTTCGGCAAGCCGGAAACGCCGGAAGCCGCGTTTCGCCAGGGCGTGTGCATGACCGCGCGCCTGTACGAAGGAACGCACTATCGCTGGGGCGGAAAGAGTCCTCAGGGCATCGACTGCTCCGGGCTTTGCTCGATGGCGTATCTGATCTGCGGCTCGGCAATCTACCGCGATGCCGCGATTAAGGAAGGCTTCGGCATGCATGAGATCGTCCCGTCGAGGATGAAGCCGGGCGACCTGCTGTTTTTCAAAGGTCATGTTGCGATGTATCTCGGCGGAGACAGGCGGCTGTATATTCACTCGACCGCCAAGGCCGGAAGCGACGGCGTCGATTACAACAGCCTCGTGCCGGGCGATCCGCTGTACCGGCAGGACCTCGCGGAGGGCATTCTGCAGGTCGGAAGCTTATTCTAAGCTCGCTGATTCCAAGCTAGGAAAACCATACAGAAAGACAGAGAATCGATGGAAGAAACATGGCAGGTTCGATTGCCTTCGTTTGAAGGGCCGCTTGACCTTCTGCTTCACCTGATCGAAAAGAACAAGGTGGACATTTACGACATCCCGATCCTGGAGATCACGAAGCAATACCTCGAGGTCCTCAAGGCCTGGGATGAGATGAACATGGAGGTCGCCAGTGAATTTATCCTCATGGCGGCGACCCTGATCAACATTAAGGCGAAAAAGCTGCTTCCCTCCGCTGAGATGGAGGAGGAAGAGCAGGAAGATGAGGAGGCGGAACTGATCAGGCGCCTCCTTCTTTATAAACAGTACAAGGAGGCCGCGAAAGCGATGCGGCCGATGATCCGCCCGGATGATGCGCAGCTTCTGACGCGCTCGCCGGAGGTCATCCGAGGAAAGAAGCCACTGCCCCCGCCGGATAAGCTGCTTGCGGATCAGGATCTGGAAGAGCTCTACACGCTCTATCTGAGACTGATGCTGAGCAAGGCTGAGAGCATTGACGAGCGGCGCAAGAATTTCCGCTCGGTGCCGCGGGATCATTACCGGGTCTCCGACAAGATAAGACAGCTGCAGGAGCAGCTGATGCTGGTGGAAACGGTCAGTTTCTATGATCTGCGCAAGGAAAGTCATTCGAAGGACGAGACGATTACGTATTTCATGGCCATGCTGGAGCTCTCGCGCATGAACGAGGTGGCGCTCTCTCAGGAGGTCATGTATGGCGATATTGTTGCCAGAGTAAAAACGGAAGAGGAAAAAGAAAGTGGAGAAACGCTGCCCGAGACGGGAGATTGAAGTGATCCGAGCACTGCTCTTTGCCTCCGGTGAACCGGTGAGTTTAAAGGACATGAGCAAGGTACTCTCACTTCCGAAAGAGATATGCGAAAAACTGACGCTGCAGATCCAGAAGGAGCTGGCAGAGGAAAACAGCGGTATCCGTGTACTGCGTTTGGAGGATCGCTTCCAGATGTCAACGAGCCCGGCTTACTATCCGGACATTGAGCTGCTCTACAAGCAGCAGGCGGAGATCAAACTCACGGACACGCAGCTCGAGACGCTCGCGATCATCACCTACCGCCAGCCGGTGACCCGCCAGGAGATCAGTGATATCCGCGGTGTCGCAAGTGACGCGGTCGTAGCAAGGCTCATCACGATGGGACTCGTGGAGGAAGCGGGCCGCGTGAAAGCGCCCGGCCGTCCCGTGCTCTTAAAGACGAGCGATGCGTTCCTGAAGGCATTCCAGCTTGAGCGCGTTGCGGATCTGCCGCATCTGCCGGATTCATCGCATTCCAAGGAAGATGTGGAAGAGGAGCCGGCCGGACTGCAGCAGGAGCTCGATATGGACGAGGTCCAGGAAAAGGAAGAGGAGTAACGCGGTGGAAGAACGCTTACAGAAATATATGGCCGAGTGCGGCGTCGGGTCCCGCAGAAAATGCGAGGAATGGATCGCCCAGGGCCTTGTTAAGGTGAACGGTGAAGTCGTGAGCGAAATGGGAACGCGGATCGATCCGGAGAAGGACGAGGTCGTGTTTCGCGGCAAGGTGCTGAAGATCTCGCAGCCGCTGACGACGGTCATGCTCAATAAACCGGCGGGCTATGTGACAACGAGCCGTGACCAGTTCCACCGTCCGGATGTGACGCAGCTGATCGACATGCCCGGGGTAAGACTCTACCCGGTCGGGCGCCTCGATTATCAGACGACCGGCTTGCTGCTGCTGACGAATGACGGCGATCTTGCCTACCGCCTGACCCATCCCGCAAGACAGGTGGAGAAAGTCTACCGTGCCTATCTCAGCGGTGAGATCACGCACGAGGCGGTCAAGATGCTCGAGAGCGGCGTGGTGCTCGATGACGGGTACAAAACGCAGCCGGCGAAGGTCAGCGTGCTTTCGGTCAAGGGTGGCAACACAAAAATCGATATCACGATCACCGAAGGAAAGAACCATCAGGTGCGCCGCATGGCGAAGGCGGTGGGCTTCCCGGTGATGAGACTGAAAAGGATCCAGGAGGGAAGCCTGAAGCTCGGAAGCCTGAAGGAAGGCAGCTATCGGATTCTCTCTGAGGCAGAAATTGAAAAGCTGAAGAACGAAGCTTGAGGGTATGATCATGAAGGGAAAGCAGGACGATGTACTGATCCGGATCCACGAGGCGTATCCGAATCTGAGCAAAGGCCAGAAGCGGCTTGCGGATTACATAACGGATCACTATGAAAAAGCCGTTTACCTGACAGCGGCGAAAATGGGCGAGACCGTCGGTGTTTCGGAATCGACCGTAGTACGTTTTGCCAGCAGCCTCGGGTACGATGGCTATCCCGGCATGCAGCGTGCGATGGAGGAAGCGATCCGCACGCGCCTGACAGCGCTGCAGCGCATGGAAGTTTCCCGCTCGCAGCTCAACGAGGATCATCTTGTCTCGTCGGTGATGCAGAGTGATATCGCCAATATCCGCGAGACCCTCGGCATGGTGGATGAAAAGGTTTTCCAGCAGGCCGTGGACCTGATGCTTAACGCGCGCAATATCTATGTGCTCGGCGTGCGCTCCTCAGCGCCTTTGGCCTCGTATCTCAGCTATTATCTCAATCTGTTCTTTACCAATGTTCACCTGGTCCTGACCAACAGTATCAGTGAAACTTTCGAACAGATCCTGAATATCGGCAAGGACGATGTCATGATCGGCATCAGTTTCCCCCGCTATTCCAAACGTACGGTCAAGGCGATGCAGTATGCACACGTCTCCGGAGCTTCGGTCATCGCGCTGACGGACAATGATCAGTCCCCGATCGCAGCGACCGCAGACTGCGTGCTGAAAGCCTACAGCAATATGATCTCGTTCGTTGACTCGCTTGTCGGCCCGATGAGCCTTGTCGACGCACTCATCGTTGCGCTGAGCATGGAAAAACAGGGTGAGGTGGAGCGCAATCTTGCTACGCTCGAGAACATCTGGAAAGAGTATGATGTTTACGAGAAGACCGGCGAGGAAGACGACACCTTCGGAAAGCTGCTGTCATGACCTGGGATGTGATTGTGATCGGCGGCGGGGCCGCGGGTCTGCTGGCGGCCGGAAGCGCGGCTGAAGCGGGCGCAAAAACCCTGCTGCTGGAGAAAAACGATAAGGTCGGCCGAAAGATCGTCATTACCGGAAAAGGCCGCTGCAACGTCACGAACGCAGCGGAACCGAAAGCCTTCATGGAAAACATCGTGACCAACCCGCGCTTTCTCTATTCGGCGCTGAGCCGGTTCGGAAGCGAGGAGCTTCGCAAGCTGATCGAGGATCACGGAACGAAGCTGAAGGTCGAGAGGGGCGAGCGGGTCTTTCCGGTTTCGGATCGGTCCTTTGATATCGTGGATGCGCTGCTGAAGTATGTCAAAGGCAGCGGGGCTCAGATCCATACCGGCGAAGCCATGATCTCGCTGAATGTTCGCGGAGACGGATCGTTTGCAGTGAAAACGAACCGGGAGGAGCGCACGGCGAAAAGCGTTGTTATCGCGACCGGCGGTTTGAGCTATCCGACGACCGGATCGACCGGAGACGGTCATAAGGTGCTGGAAGGGCTGGGGCTTGATGTCACGGACCTTCGGCCGAGCCTGATCCCGTTTACCGTCAGGGAAGCCTGGTGCAGCGAACTGATGGGACTGTCGCTTCGCAACATTGCGGTCTCGATCACGGGGCAGGGCAAATCCAAGCCTCTGTTTGAGGATTTCGGCGAAATGCTCTTTACGCATTTCGGCGTGAGCGGACCGGTGATCTTATCCGGCGCCTCCCGCATGCAGGCCTGGCTTCGCAAGAAAAAACTGACGTATCAGGAAGCCGACCTGGTGCTTCATATCGACCTCAAGCCCGCGCTTAGTGCAGAGGAACTGGACAAACGTCTCCAGAAAGACCTTGAGACCTACGCGGTGAAGGATTACCGCAACGCGCTCGATGAGCTGCTGCCGCGGAAGCTGATCCCGGTCTTCGTGAGGCTCTCGATGATCGACCCGGTGAAAAAAGCGGGCGATCTGACAAAAGAAGAGCGCCAGCGGATCGGACGGCTTTTGAAGGACTTCACTTTGCATCTGACCGGCACGCGGCCGATCGAGGAAGCGGTCGTTAGCATGGGCGGGGTGAGTGTCAAAGAGATGGATCCGTCAACGATGATGGTAAAAATGATCCCCGGGCTGTTTGTGGCCGGAGAGCTGCTGGATGTGGATGCGCTGACCGGCGGATTCAATCTGCAGATCGCGTTCTCAACGGGCCGCGCAGCCGGCATCGGGGCGGCAGAATACGCTTTAGGCGTAAGCGAATGATAAAGGAGAGTTGAAACATGTTTTGTGTAGCGATCGACGGACCCGGCGGAGCGGGTAAAAGCACGGTAGCCAAGGCGGCCGCAAGCCGCATGGATATGCAGTATGTCGATACCGGCGCGATGTTCCGCGCGGTAGCGTACGCGCTCATCCGGCGGGGCATCGACCCGGAGGATGAGGCTGCGATCAAGCCGGTCATCGGTGATCTAAATGTTCGTGTCGATTACATTGACCATAAACAGATCGTTTCGGTGGAGGATGTGGACGTAACGCCGTACATCCGTACCCCTGAGGTCGGTCAGGGCGCAAGCAAGGTCGGCGTTCATGGCTGCGTGCGCGAAAAACTGCTCGCGATCCAGCGCCAGGTCGCGGAAGATTACAGCGTCATCATGGACGGGCGTGATATCGGGACGGTCGTACTTCCGATGGCCGACCTGAAGCTGTTTATCACAGCCTCCGCGGAAGAGCGCGCGAAGAGACGCTACAAGGAGCTTGTCGCGGCCGGCAATACCGAGGCCGATCTTGCCACGATCGAGGCAGAGATCCGCGAGCGGGACTACCGTGATTCGCACCGCGCGATCGCACCGCTGAAGCAGGCGGACGATGCGTACCTTCTGGATACAACGGAAATGACGCTCGATGAGGTCATCGACAAAGTCTGTGCGATGATCGAGGAAGCAAGAAATCGATGATTCGAATCGCGAAAACGGCAGGCTTTTGCTTTGGCGTGCGCAATGCGATCAAGATCTCCGAAAAAGCCGCCGCGGAAAGTGAGCACGCCATCTATACCTACGGGCCACTGATCCACAACCATCAGGCGATCGCGGACCTGGAGAAAAAAGGGATCTTCGCGATCGAGAAAATGGACGAAGCGCCGGAAGGGGCGACGGTCGTGATCCGCGCCCACGGGATCAGCGAGGCAGAGGAGAAGGAACTGAACGCACGTGGGTTTCACGTGATCGACGCGACCTGTCCCTACGTGAAAAAGATCCATCGCCTCGTTAGAGGGGAGACCGAGAGAAAGATCATCATTCTCGGCGATCCGTCTCACCCGGAAGTCAAAGGGATCAAAGGCTGGTGCAACGAGGAACCGCTGATTTATCGAAACCTGGACGAGATAAAAGCGAATCCCCCGGAAACAGCAGAAAAATTAGCCACAGGTTATTTGTTGGTCGAACAGACTACCTTCGATCAATATAATTTTTCTAAAATCGTTGAGTTTTTCAAAGGCTGTGTATATAATATAAGTGTGTGCCAAACTATATGCACAGCGACGTTACAGCATCAAAAAGAAGCGCTTGAGCTGGCGGGTGCCAGCGATGCGGTAATTGTCATAGGCGGGAAACACAGTTCGAATACCCGCAAGCTGTATGACCTTTGTCACTCACGATGTGAACAAACATTCTTCGTAGAGAGTGCGGCAGACGTCAGCAGCATTCGATTCGGCAGCTCTGTAAAAAACGTAGGCATCACGGCCGGGGCTTCCACGCCGGATCATACCATCCAGGAGGTAGTCAAAACGATGAGTGAGAGCAATGAGTTCCTGGCATTGCTGGACGAATCCTTCCAGAATGAAAAAGGTATCCAGCTCGGCGATATCGTCAGCGGATACGTCGTCCAGATTACCGAGAGCGAGATCGTCTTCAACATTGGGTCAAAGTGCGACGGCATTATGACCAAGGCCGAATTCAGCGGGGATCCAAGGCCCCTCGCGGAGCAGGTCCACATTGGAGACAAAATGGACGTCAAGGTCATTAAGGTAACGGATACCGAGGTTTACCTGAGTGCCTTGAAGGCCAAACAGGACATGGCTTATGCCGTTTTTGAAGAGGCGGAAGAGAACGGAACCGTGCTGCACGGTGAAGTGGTCGAAGCCCTTGAGAACGGGATCATCGTCCTGTGTGAGAACGTGCGAGTCTTTATTCCTTCGTCCCTGAGCGACGTGCACCGCGTGGATCTGAAAACGCTGGTCGGTAAAGAGATCGACTTCCGCATCATCCGCGTGCAGCGCGGCCGCGGCCGTGTCATGGGTGACCGCCGCAGTGTCATGAGCGAACAGCTCGAAGAGCTGCGAAACGCAACGCTTGCGAAGCTGGTTCCGGGCGCAAGGCTGAAGGGAACCGTCAAAAATATTATGAACTACGGTGCGTTCATCGATCTTGGCGGTATCGACGGCATGCTTCACGTGTCGGAGATGGGCTGGGATGTCGGAGCGCGTGACCCGAAGCGCTACATGAAGCCGGGGGAGGAGATCGAAGTCGAAGTCAAATCCTTCGATCCCGAAACGAGCCGCATCTCTCTGACAAGAAAGTTCGCGGAGACCAATCCGTGGATCGGGGCCGAGACAAGGTACGCGGTCGGAACGATCGTCACCGGTAAGGTCGCGAGAATGACTTCCTTCGGTGCGTTTGTGGAGCTCGAGGACGGTCTTGACGCGCTGATCCACATTTCCCAGATCTCCCGCGGATTTGTCGCGAAGCCGTCGGATGTCCTTTCGATCGGTCAGATCGTAGAAGCCAAGGTCATCGATTTCGACGCGGAGAAGAAGCGTATCTCACTGAGCATGCGCGAGCTCGAGCCGGAAGAAGCGGTACCGACAGAAGAAGCCAAGACCGAAGAATAAATCAAATTCATTCATACGTTCAAAGGGGCTGAGTTTCAGCCCCTTTTCGTAACTTTGTTTTCGGATACGACCGCAGGAGGTTTGCGTGAGAATCATCGAGTCTGCATTGAAAAAGAGCGCGGAAGAGCGCGAGAGACTGCTCGAAGTCTGGGAGCTTCTGGGGAATCCGTCCCGCACGGTGTTTATGGATATCGAGACGACCGGTTTCTCCCGCACCTACGATACGGTTTACCTTATCGGGCTGGCGTTCTACCGCGGGGGTGAATTCCGCGTGAGGCAGTATCTGGCCGCGGTGGAGGCGGATGAAGCGAAGGTGCTGAAAAGCGCGGTGGAAGACATGATGGACTTCGACACCGTTGTCACCTATAACGGGGACATGTTCGATCTTCCGTTTATCCGGGAGCGGGCGAAGCGCATGCGTGTCTGGACGGATGAGATGCAGCGCTGGGACATGCATGTGGATTCGATCGATCTGCTGCGCCGTTACCGCCGCTACCAGTCGTTTTTCGGCTGGCCGAATCTGAAGCTGAAGACCGTGGAGGCGTGCCTTGGGATTTCAAGGCAGGATCCGTTCGATGGCGGGCAGCTCATCGAAGTGTTCTATGAATATACGCGGACGGACGATGAGCGGCTTGAGAGCGTGCTGCTGCTTCACAACTACGAAGACATTGTCAATCTGCTGGAGCTGCTCAAAGCCGAGACCATGATGGGCGAGATCAAGCGCGGCCACGCGGTCGAGGTGTCGCTTTCGAAAAACCGCCTTCACGTCGAGTGGGACCGCCGCTTTTCGATCAGCCACGAGGGGGAGATCCCGCTTGGCAAAGCAGGCAGCGGGCCAAAGGCCAGGGAAGCCGCGCCGAAAGCAAAAATTCTGATGGAAGCGGGGGCAGCTTCATTTGACATCCTCCTTCCGTTATGTCAAAATACACTGTATTACTTTCTTCCGAACCCGGAAGATTACTACTTCATTCCTGAGGGCAACGAGATCGTTCACAAGTCGCTCGCTCAGGATGTAAAACCCTCCGAAAGGCGTAAGGCCAAGGCGGAGGAGTGCCGGCTCACGGTTCAGGCGAGCGAAGGCGATGCGCTCGTGTGGGCTTTGCCGCTCGCGGGATTTCGCACGTATAAGCCTGAGGTGAAATCGCCCCTGTGCGGCGCGAAGCTCTCGGAGCTTGGACAGGCACTGAACGATAAAAGCATTGAAGAGGCGGATGCCTATATCCGCACCTATTTAGACAGACTGTAACGGAGGAGACGTTTGTGAGTATCCGCAATCTACGACCGAATTACCGTGGCGAAGGCGAAGAAGAAGCCAGACGCCAGAGAGAGATCATCGAGCGGCTTAAGCTGCGGGAGGATAAACCGAAAACCTACTATATCGCGACCATGGGCTGCCAGATGAACGCGCATGACAGTGAAAAGCTGATCGGCATCATGGAAGAGATCGGCGCTTCACCGGCGGCGGAGAGCGAAGCGGATATCGTCATCTACAACACCTGCTGCGTGCGTGAAAACGCGGAGCAGAAGGTCTACGGACGCCTCGGTTATCTGAAAACCTTTAAGAAAAACCGCCCGAACATGAAGATCGCGCTCTGCGGCTGCATGATGCAGGAAGATGTGGTGATCGAAAAACTCAAGAAGTCCTACCCTGAGGTGGATCTGATTTTCGGCACCTACAACATCTACAAATTCCCAGAGCTTCTGGAATCGCTGCTTGATGGGAGCGGAAGGATCATTGATATCTGGCGCGCACAGGAGGAGATCGTGGAGGATCTTCCTTCGATCCGCAAACATTCCTTTAAGGCTTCCGTCAACATCATGTACGGTTGCAACAACTTCTGCACCTACTGCATCGTTCCCTACGTGCGCGGGCGCGAGCGGAGCCGTGAGCCGGATAATATCCTGGCGGAGGTCCGTGCGCTTGCTGAAAGCGGTGTGAAAGAGATCCAGCTCCTGGGACAGAACGTCAACTCCTACGGACGCGGATTGAAAAACGAAATCACCTTCGCTCAGCTGCTGGAGATGGTCAATGAGGTGGAAGGGATCGAGCGTATCCGCTTTATCTCCTCTCATCCGAAAGATCTTTCGCAGGAGCTGATCGATGCGATGGGCCGCCTTGATAAGGTCTGCCCGCAGTTCCACCTGCCTCTGCAGTCCGGAAGCGACCGCCTGCTGAAGCTGATGAACCGTCACTACACCAAGGCGCAGTTCCTCGATGAGGTCCGCAGGCTGAAGGAAGCGGTTCCGGACGTCTCGATCACGACGGATATCATTGTCGGCTTCCCGGGTGAAACGCGGGAAGATTTCCTTGAAACCCTCGACGTGGTACGACAGGTGCGGTTTGACGGTGCGTTTACGTTTATCTATTCTAAACGCGAAGGAACGCCCGCTGCCCGCATGGAGCAGGTGGACCCGGAGGAAGCCAAAGCCAACTTTGATGAGCTCCTGAAGCTCCTCGAGGAGATCGGGCGCGAAAACAACAAGCACTGGGTTGGAAAGCGGCTCAAGGTGCTGGCCGAGGAGGTCAGCAAAAACGATGCTGCGGTCTTAAGCGGGCGCACCGAGCATAACCATCTCGTTCATTTTAAGGCGGATGCTTCGCTGATCGGCGAGATGGTATGGGTAACGATTACAGATTCGACGGCTTTCTATCTGCTGGGAGAGATGGAAAAGGCCGAGGAGGTATAAATTGAGCGAGAAGCAGTTGACACCGATGATGGATCAGTATCAGCAGATCAAGAAAGAGAATCCTGACTGCCTGTTGTTCTTCCGTCTCGGTGACTTCTACGAAATGTTTTTTGAGGACGCTGTCACGACATCCCGCGAGCTGGAGCTGACCCTGACCGGACGCGCGAGCGGAGCCGGCGAGCGGGCTCCGATGTGCGGTGTTCCGTACCATGCGGCAGAGGTCTATATTCAGCGCCTCGTACAGCGCGGTTACAAGGTCGCGATCTGCGAACAGGTGGAAGATCCGAAGCTGGCCAAGGGCCTGGTGAAGCGCGAGATCACGCGGATCGTCACGCCCGGCACGACCATGAATGCGGAGCTTCCGGCTGAGAACAACAACTATATTGTGTCGGTGGACCGGGTCGAGGATGCGATCGGTCTGGCCGTGTGCGATGTCACAACGGGCGAATTCCTTGTCACGGAGTTTGAAGAGGAAGAAAAACTCATCGGAGAACTCGGCAAGTTCAAGCCCTCGGAGATGCTCATCAATCAGGAGATCGAAGATATGAAGAGTCTTCGCATCGACCAGATCCGCGAGCTTCTTCATATCTATGTCAATCCCTACGGAGCATATCATTACCAATACGAACGCTGCAAGGAGACCGTCCTTCGCCACTTCCGTATGCTGAATCTGGAAGGCCTTGGCCTGGAGGGAATGGAGCTTGGCGTAACGGCCGCCGGAGCGCTGCTGGAGTACTTAACCGAGACTCAGAAGCGGGAGCTGACCCATATCAACCACCTGCGCACCTACTCGGTGCAGGATTTCATGGTGCTTGATATGGCCACGCGCCGCAACCTGGAGCTGACCGAAACCCTGCGCGATAAGAGCTACCGCGGAAGTCTTCTCTGGGTGCTCGATCATACGCAGACGGCCATGGGCGGACGTCTGCTGCGCAAGTGGCTGGAGCAGCCGCTGATCCGCAAGGCTGCGATCGATGAGCGTCTCGACTGCGTGGAAAACTTAGTCAATGATCCGATGCTGAGCGCCGAACTCAAGGAGATGCTGAGCGGGATCTATGATATGGAGCGTTTGATGGGCCGCATCAGCTACGGTTCGGCCAACGCGCGCGATCTGATCGCGCTGAAAACCTCCCTCAAGGCACTGCCGGGCATCAAGCTCGTGCTCCAGGATCTTGAGGCGAAGGGCTTCCGCTCCATTGAGAATGAACTCGACACGCTGGAGGACATCGCGGCGCTGCTTGAGGCATCCATTCAGGAAGATCCTCCGATCAGTGTGCGCGAGGGCGATCTGATTAAGACGGGCTACAACGAGCTGGTGGACCGTTACCGCTCGGCTGCGACCGACGGCAAGCAGTGGCTGGCGGACCTGGAAGCGCGTGAAAAGCAGGCGACCGGCATCAAAAACCTGAAGGTCGGCTACAACCGCGTGTTCGGCTATTACATTGAAGTCAGCAAAGGCCAGACCTCGATGGCGCCGGATCGCTACATTCGTAAACAGACCATTGTCAACGGGGAACGTTATATTACGGAAGAACTGAAAGAGATAGAGGACACCCTGCTCGGGGCAAAGGAGAAGGGCGAGGCGCTCGAATACGACCTGTTCTGCGAGATCCGCAAAACCGTATTCGATGCGATGGCGCGTGTCCAAAAGAGCGCGGACCAGATCGCTCGACTCGATGCGCTTCGTTCGCTCGCGGACACGGCTTACCGCTACCATTACACCAAACCTGCGATCCTTCCGCCGGGCGGCAAGATCGTGATTCGCGAGGGACGTCACCCGGTGGTGGAACAGATGCTGCCGGAGGGCACGTTCATCGCGAACGATACCGACCTTAACATGACCTCGGAGCGGGTCGCGATCATCACCGGCCCGAACATGGGCGGTAAATCCACCTACATGCGGCAGGTCGCCGCGATCACGCTGATGGCGCAGATCGGTTCGTTTGTCCCGGCGGAGAGTGCGGAGATCTCGATCGCGGATCGAATCTTTACGCGCGTCGGTGCATCGGATGATCTTGCGCGCGGACAGTCGACGTTCATGGTCGAGATGAGCGAGGTTTCGAACATCCTCCGCCACGCAACGGCCAACAGCCTCCTGATCCTCGATGAGATCGGCCGCGGAACTTCAACGTTTGACGGCCTGAGCCTTGCCTGGGCGGTGGTGGAATACATCAGCGATCCGAAGATCATCGGTGCCAAGACCTTGTTCGCGACGCACTATCATGAGCTGACCCAGCTTGAAGGGCAGCTCGGCGGTGTGCGCAATTACTGTGTCGCGATCAAGGAAAGCGGAGAAGACTTTATTTTCCTTCATAAAATATATGCAGGCGGCTCAGATCAGAGCTACGGTATCGAGGTCGCGCGTCTTGCTGGACTTCCGACGTGGGTGCTGAACCGCTCACGTGAGATCCTGCGCGAACTGCTGGGACGTGACATTGTCAAAAAGGCGGAGAACATTACGGCCAAGACGGTGGACGCATCCGAAGCGTTGAGTCAGATGACCTTATTTGAAGAGCCGGAAACAAAATCCTACGGCCGCGGACGCAAGGCGGAGAAAAGTCTGACCTTGTCTGAGAAGGAGATCATCGATGCGCTGAAGGAAGCCGATATCAACAATCTGACACCGCTCGAGGCGATGCAGATGCTCTACGATTGGAAGAGCCGGCTGGAAAAATAAGACGCAGGCGAAAGCCTACGTGTTCAAATCGAAAAGAATGAAAGGAGGAGAGGGATATGCCGAGAATCAGACTGCTTGATCAGGCAACGGTCAACAAGATCGCGGCAGGCGAAGTCGTGGAACGACCGGCTTCGGTTGTCAAGGAGATGGTGGAAAACGCGATCGATGCCGGAGCGGACAAGATCACGGTCGAGATCAAGGACGGCGGCATTTCGCTGATCCGCATCACCGACAACGGCTGCGGCATCGATGCGGAAGAAGTGCGCACAGCCTTTCTTCGTCATTCAACCAGCAAGATCCGAAAGGTTGAGGATCTTCTGGAAAACACGACCCTTGGATTCCGCGGGGAAGCGCTCGCTTCGATCGCGGCGGTCGCACGGGTCGAAATGCTGACAAAAACAGCTTCGGCGATCACCGGCATTCGCTTTGTGATCGAAGGCGGTGTGGAGAAGGTCTGCGAGGAGGTTGCCTGCCCGACGGGCACGACGGTCCGCGTGGAGAACCTCTTCTTCAACACACCGGTTCGCCGCAAATTCCTCAAAAAGCCGACCGCGGAAGCGGCCACGATCACCGATCTGATGCAGAAAATGGCCCTCGGTCATCCGGAGGTTTCGTTCCGTTATCTGAACGGAAAGCGTGAGCCCTCCCTGTACTCTGCCGGCGGTGGAAACCTGAAAAACAGCATCTACGCTGTCTACGGACGCGAGGTGCTCGACAAGATGATCTCAATCGAGGGCGAAGTGCCGCTCTCGGAGACCGCGTCCATGATGGTGCGCGGCTACATATCGCGTCCGCAGCAGACGCGCGCGAACCGGACCTGGGAGAACTTCTTTATCAACGGACGCTACGTTCGCAGCGCGCTGCTTGAAAAAGCGATCGACGAAGCGTACAAGGATTATATCGTTCCGGGAACCTTCCCGATCACCGTCCTCCACCTGGAGATGGACCCATCGACGCTCGATGTCAACGTCCATCCGACCAAGATGGAGATCCGCTTCATGGAAGAGGAAAAAACACGCACCGGCCTGTTTGAGATCCTCGACAAGGCACTGAAGGAAGAAAACCTCATCAGCCGTGTCGGAAGCTTCTACAAAGAGCCCGAGGACGTGGTACTGGGGCAGAAGACCCCGATGATCCCGAGGGCGGAAGAGGGGCCGGAGCTTTCCTTTGAACCGTTCCTCCCGGCACAAAAGCCAAGCAGCCGCTTTGGCAACGTCACGCCTTCACGTTTTCCCAAGGGCGCGAGCAAGACGGAGAACTATACCTATGAGTGGAAGGGCACCGGAAAAGAAAAGCCTTCTGCCGCGGCGGATCTGATCGTGGAGGAAGAACCGGAGAAGATGGAGCCCTCCTTTGTCCCGCTGAACCTGAAAGAGACACCTGTGGAGAGCGAGCCGATCGCGGTTCCCTACGGCGGGGA
>ONYR01000158.1 GCA_900322165.1 uncultured Eubacteriales bacterium | reverse complement strand
GCAGGGCAGACTTTTCAACAGGACATATTCACTTTAGTTTATCAGATATTAAGCATCAATTCAAGAAAAAAGTGCTATTTGAAACGAATTCCGAAGGGTGCCCGGATGTGCCCTGCGTGGCTTTAGACAAAGCGCGGACAGTGACAAAATACCCTGAAAGGATTCTTTACTTGCCTTAAAGGCCGTGATAGAATGAACATGTTTCGCTATACTGAAAATGTATCACAGGGGGATTCTATGTTAACAGTCGAACATGTGACGAAGAAATACGGAAAAGTGCTGGCGGTCGATGATGTCAGCTTTCAGCTTGATGACGGCAGCGTAACGGTTCTTCTGGGACCGAACGGTGCCGGTAAAAGTACGCTCATGAAGTCGATTATCGGATTCCTTAAATATCAGGGCGATATCCGTGTGATGGGCATCCCGGCCAAGACGACCAAGGCTCGGGAGATCTTAGGTTACATACCGGAAATGCCGGCGCTCTATCCGAATCTGACGGTCATGGAGCATATGGAATTTCTGGCCCGCGCGTATAAGCTGAAGGACTACAAAGGCCGGATCCAGGAGCTGCTGACGCGCTTTGAGATGGATGACAAAGCGAAAAAGTTCGGTGACGAGTTGTCCAAGGGTATGCAGCAGAAGCTGAATCTGTGCCTTGGGCTCCTGCCTGAGCCGAAGATGCTGATGCTCGACGAGCCGATGATCGGTCTTGACCCGCACGCGATCAAGGAGCTGAAAAGCACGATCGAGGAGATGCGCGCACAGGGGAAGACCTTGCTTGTATCGACGCATATCATTGATAGTGTCGACATGCTCTGGGACCGCACGATCATCATGCAGAACGGTAAGATCAAGGCAAACGTGACCCGCGCGGAGCTTGACGCGAGCGGTAAGACGCTCGAGGAGCTGTTCTTCGAAGTGACCGAAGGCGTGGAAGCGCACGAGATGCAGCGAGACGCGGAGGCAGAGGATCTCAACGCCGTGCCGGAGAAGAAAAATGAAAAACGCGGGCTCTTCGGGGGACTTGGAGGCCGCAGGAAATGAGACTTTTCTGGTATTATGCGTGGCATACGTTTATCAATACCCTGCGCAAGCTCTTTAAGACCTGGGTGTTGGTATTCTTTGTTGTCTGCTTTATCTTCGGCGGTGTGCTCGGCGGGGTGATCGGCATCATTGCGAGCTCGATGGATACCGCTACGGATGAGTCAGCCTACGAGTCAGAGGTGATCGAGTCGATCGAAAACCTTGAGATCTCAGACGAGAGCGAAGAGTTTTCGGAGGAGTCTTCCGCTGAGGAAGAGATCGATCTTTTCGGGGATGACGAGGATGAGACGGAAGAGATCAAGCCGCTTTCAACCGAGCGCGGAGTGCAGATCTTCGAGCTTGCGGCGGGCGGCATCGTTCTTTTGATCCTGATCCTGGAAGTGATGGGCGCGGATAAAAACGGCAGTGCGATCTTCCAGCCGGCGGACGTGAATATTCTGTTCGCTTCCCCGATGCGGCCGCAGTCGGTGCTGATGTTCCGCATCGCGATGCAGCTTGGCTTGTCCTTCTTTATTACCTTGTACATGCTGTTCCAGCTGCCGAATCTGATCATGAACCTCGGGATGTCGCCATCCGCTGCCGGGATGACGCTTCTGGCGTGGTTCATGATGATCGTGTTCGGAAAGGTGCTGCAGATCCTGCTTTACATGCTGAGTGCGACCTATCCGGCGGTGAAGTCGAATCTGAGCACAGGACTGTATGTGCTGCTGGGACTGATCGTGGTCGGATATTTCGTGACCTGGCGCATCGGCGGCGGAACACCGTTTGAAGGCGCGGTTGCTTTCTTTAACGGACCGGTCTCTCGCTGGATCCCGATCTGGGGCTGGATCAAGAGCCTCATCATGTTTACGATCGAGGGCAAAACCGGTCTGGCGGTGCTTGCGCTTGGCCTGCTCCTCGCGCTTGGTGTGGCGATAATCGTCATGATCTACAACCTGAACGTGGATTACTACGAGGATGCGATGGCGAAGTCCGAGGAGATTGCGGAGCTGCAAAGACAGCAGCGTGAGGGCGGTTTCCGCAAGCGCAAAAAGGACCGCAGTGAAAAGCTCATTCGCAACGAACTGAATCGAGGCTTCGGCGCAAGCGCGATCTTCTATAAAAACATGTACAACCGCACCCGCTTTGCAACGGCGCGCATCTTCACCAAGACATCGATCACGTACCTGGTGATCTCGGTGCTGCTGGCGCTGCTGCTTCGCTTCATGTGGGAGGTGCCGAATCTTTACATCGTCGGTTTTGTGGTTGGGTTCATTGCCTTTTACCGTTCCCTTGGCAACCCGCTTTCGGGCGATGTGAAGATGGGATATTTCCGCATGATCCCGGAGTCGGTCTATAAAAAACTGTTCTACTCGGTACTGAGCGGAACGGCTGCCTGCGCGCTGGATCTCGTGCCGGGCCTCGTTGTGGCAAGCGTGATCCTCGAGGCCGACTTGCTGCAGGCCCTTGCGATTCTGGTGCTGGTGGTGTCGCTCGACTTCTATTCATCGATCGTCGGCTGCTTCATCGACCTCTCCGTCCCGGTCTCGGGCGGTAAGAATGTCAAGCAGATGATCCAGATATCCTTCATCTACTTCGGTTTGATCCCGGATATTCTTGTCATCGGCCTTGGCTACGCAGCAACCCTGATGCCCGGCGCGCTGATTACAAGCGTAGCCCCGTACCTCATCGGCGCAGCGGTCTTCAACCTCATCATCGGCGGCGTGTTCTTCATTCTCAGCACGACGCAGCTGGAGTGAAGGGGTGCTGCGGACCTAATTTGGGGCGCGGTCTTTGCTTTTGGGGAGTGATCCTTGCTTTGGAGTGTGTGTTTTGCTTCCGGGCGCGATCTTTACCTAGATTTCTTCGTATTCAGTCGAATTCTAGGTAATTGAAAAAAGCGAAAACAGGCGGTTACAAAGAAATTCCAAGAATTTGGTTATTTCTCTGTAATCGCCTGTATTGTTTTATCAAGAGAAGTGGGCGGTTACAGAGATTTCCGCTGAAAGAATAAAAATCTCTGTAAGAATCAGGATTTACACATTCAGAAACACTCTAGCGCCCCGGGTGCCGACCGGCTTATTACAGAGATTTTGGGTATTTCTTTTATGTTCTGGGTAATCCAAAAAATGTTACCCGGAAGCGAGTGACGGAATTACCGAGAAATCAAGATATATTGCCAAAATCTCGGTAAATGAGAAAAACGGCAAAAACCGTTTACAGAGATTTTTAAGAGTACAAGGTTATTCTAGGTAATCAGCTTTAATAACAGAGACAACGGGCGTCTGCTTATTTTTTGCAGAGACTACGGCCGCCTGCTATTTTGAAAAATTCCATTTCCTTTGACCGCACAGTTTTGTATACTAAAACTACCATTTATCATCCGTGATTTTGAAGCAGTGCCGCTCATGCGGCAGGAGGCATCCCATGGACTACACGGTAAGAGAATCGATCCGAAAATCATTTGAGACATTGACAGCGCTTCCCGAGGTTAAGAAGGCGCTGGCTTTTATTGAGGCGGATGAAGCGCGGTCGCTGGAGGAACAAAAGAAGCTGACGCTCATCGAGGCGCCGACGTTCCACGAGGAGACGCGCGCCAAAGCCTACTGCGAATACTTCAAAACGCTTGGGCTTGAGGACGTTCATGTGGACGAGTTTACCAACGCCGTGGGTCTTTGGAAGGGCTGCGGAAACGGGCCGAAGATTTTGG
>ONYR01000383.1 GCA_900322165.1 uncultured Eubacteriales bacterium | reverse complement strand
CTGAAGGCCGGGCTTGGAAACGGGACGATCGGCAAATGGAGAACGGCCGAGCCGTCGATCAAAAACATCAAAGCGGTCGCAGCCACGCTCGGCGTCGCTGTCAGCACGCTGCTGAAGGAGACAGAGTGAGGCTTTCCACACTGCTGAGGGAAGCGGAGTGAAGCTTCCGCGCCCGAACGATTTGGAAGGATGACCATCTTTCAAAAATAAATTTGTTGTTTACACAGACTTGACTTTAATCAGAACGCCTATTATTATTACGAAAAAAGGTGTCTACACACTAAATGTGTAATTGGAGGCTGCTTTGGAAATTAAGCGTGATTTATATTTGAATCGGCTGGTACGCCGTGAAAAGAATGGCATGATTAAAGTTGTGACTGGCATTAGACGATGTGGCAAGTCATACCTTTTATTCAATTTGTTTCACAACTATCTCCTGGAAAAAGGCATCAAAGACGATCATATCATCGAAATTGCATTGGACGATCGGAGCAATAAAGAGTTGCGGGATCCGGATAATATCCTTGAGTATGTTAAAAAGCAAATTGTTGATAGAGACACTTATTATATTATTTTAGATGAGGTTCAGCTCTTAGACGAATTTGAAGATGTCCTAAACAGTTTCCTTCATATTCGTAATGCGGATGTTTATGTAACAGGAAGTAATTCTAAGTTTCTTTCTTCTGATGTTATTACGGAATTTCGCGGACGTGGAGACGAGATTCGATTGCATCCTTTATCTTTTCAAGAATACTGCTCCGCCTATACAGGAAGTGTCGATGAAGCTTGGGACGATTATTTTACCTATGGAGGATTGCCATTAATTCTCTCATGTGTTACCCCTGAGGAAAAAGCAGAGTATTTGGTGTCATTGTTCCAAAAAGTTTATATCAGCGACATTATAGATAGACATAAGGTTCGCAATCAGGAAGAATTAGATGACTTAGTGAATATTTTGGCTTCGTCGGTTGGTTCTTTGACTAATCCGTTGAAGTTGGCAAATACTTTTAAGACGGTAAAGAAGAAAACAATCAGCGATAAAACTTTGAAAAAATATATGGACTACTTGATGGATGCTTTTCTTGTAAACAAAGCAGTTCGGTACGACATCAAAGGACGAAAGTATATTGGTTCTCCAACTAAATTCTATTTTGAAGACGTCGGTTTGCGAAACGCAAGGCTGAACTTCCGTCAAATGGAAGAAAATCATATTATGGAGAATATCATTTATAACGAGCTGAGGGTTCGCGGATATCAGGTAGATGTAGGTGTTATCGACCAGTTCGGCAAGAATAACGAGCAGAAGACAACGAGGAAACAGTTGGAAGTAGATTTTATAGCGACTAAGGGAAGTGAAAAATATTATCTACAGTCAGCTTTCGCTATGCATTCACCTGAAAAGCAGGCACAAGAAGAAAGACCTCTTATGGCAATCGGCGATTCTTTTAAAAAAATAATAATCGTGCGGGATAATATCAAGGTGCGAAGAAACGAGTTAGGGATTATGACGATTGGGATTCGTAATTTCTTACTGGATGAGAATAGCTTGAGCCTGTAAATACCATAGAGGCTAGTATCAGGAGTATCCCGTTTCCATTGCCATCCCTCCCTGGTTATGGTATACTACCATGCAGTGCCTTTGAGGCTTGAGTATGTATGACAGTGAGGGTGGATGAATGAAAATTGCAGTAACCTACGACAGAGAAACCGGTTCGGTGTTCCAGCATTTCGGCCGCACCGAGTTCTTTAAGATTTATGAAACGGAAAACAACCAGATCGTGTCCGTGAACGTTCATGATAATGCCGGAGTCGGCCACGAGGCGCTTGCGGATGTGCTGAAGGATCTGGGCGTGGATATCCTTGTCTGCGGCGGCATGGGGCCCGGGGCTCAGGCTGCGCTTGCTGCAGCCGGCCTTACGATCTATGCAGGCATTCAGGGCAGTGCGGATGAGGCGGTTGTTAAGCTGCTGAAGGGTGAGCTCCCGCAGAATGATGCCGCAAACTGCGACCATCATGACCATGAGCATCACGACCATCACGAAGAGCCGGCCGCGGAGGAAGCTCCGAAAGAGGCTGAGGAAGAGGCGGAGGAAGCTCCGGCTGAATCTGAGGAGGCTGCTGAGGCTGACACTGATGAGGCCGAGGGCTGCGATTGCGGTGAGGATTGTGGCGAAGGCTGCGGAGGCGGATGCAGCGGATGTGGCCCGAGAGAGCCGATCTACGAAGGAAAGAATGCCGGCAAGACCGTGAAGGTTCACTATCGCGGAACCCTGAACGATGGCACGGAGTTTGACTCTTCCTATGGCCGCGGCGAAACGCTCGACTTCATGTGCGGCATGGGCAGGATGATCCCGGGCTTTGACAAGGCCGTCGTTAACATGGAAGTCGGCGAGGAGATCGACATCCACCTGATGCCGGAGGAAGCGTACGGACCGGTCAACGAAGAGTCGATCTTCACGATCCCGATCGCGAACCTTGCGGGCGCGGAGGAGCTCGAAGTCGGAAACCGTATCTACATTTCCGGCGGCGGACGTCCGTTCCCGGTCACCGTCACCGCGAAGGATGCAGAGACCATCACCCTCGACGCGAACCATGCTCTCGCCGGCCAGGAGCTGAACTTCCATATTCAGCTTGTCGCGGTGGAGTAAAGACTGCAAACAATCTCAAATCATTTCAATTAATCATGAACACGGTGCAGCCATCAGCAGCTGCGCCGTTTTTTTAGCCGCGCCATGTTCTTATTAAGCACCAACGCTTGACTAATCTCGTCAAAAGGGGCATAATTGAGGAGAATAAAGGCGAGGTGATGAGAATGCGCAGATTTGATTACCACTTTTTGGCGGAGAAGGTCTGGGATAATGAGATCGTCAATTATGTCTCCCAGATCCATGAAATGAAAGGCCGACAGAGTCTTTATCTGAGTCAGAAACCGATGGATCTGGAAAGACTGGTCGAAATTGCCAAGATTCAAAGCACCGCATCGTCCAACGAGATTGAAGGAATCCGTACGACGGACATTCGTCTAAGACAGCTGATGAGCGAGAAAACGATGCCGCAAAGCCTCGCTGAGGAGGAAATCGCAGGCTACCGCGATGCGTTAATTACGGTACACGAAAACTTTAACTACATTCCGCTCACACCAAATTATATTTTGCAGCTGCACAAAATCATGTTCAGCCAAAGTGATCTGCCCTTTGGCGGAGCGTTTAAAAACGTTCAAAACTATATCAGTGCTTCCGCGTCGGATGGAAAATCATATGTCCTTTTTACGCCGCTGGCACCGTATGAAACACCGGAAGCGATGCGTGATCTGTGTGATGCTTACAATTCCATCATTGGAGAAGGCAGGGTGGATCCGCTGCTTGTGATCCCGTGTTTTATTCGTGATTTTCTGTGCATTCATCCGTTTGTCGACGGAAACGGGCGGATGTCACGGCTGCTGACCATACTGCTCCTTTACAGGAACGGATACGAGATCGGTAAATATATCTCGCTGGAAGCTAAAATCGCGAAAACAAAGGATTTGTATTACAATGCGTTGGAGGCTTCTCAGGCCGGATGGCATGAGGGGAACAATGAGGCTACGGCGTTTATTAAATATCTTCTTGGAACCATTCTTGAGGCATATCGTGATTTTGAGGAACGGATGCAGTTGGTTTCAGACTCGCCATTAGAAACGGTCAGAAATGCGGTGAAAACGAAGATCGGAAAGTTTACGAAATCGGAAATCGCGGAGATGATCGTTTCGATGAGTGCCACATCGATCGAGCGGCACTTGAAAACTCTGTGCGAAAATGGTGAAATTGAAATGCAGGGCGGAGGAAGATCGACCTATTATATTCGAAAGACCCTTTGAACCATCGAGATAAAGCGTAAGGATAGAGGAGGCAGCCATGAATTCATTGTGGACAAAAGAAGGCAAACAACTGGTAAGCCAGTCTCATAACACTTTTTGGAACGCATATCCCAGACCTCAGATGATGCGCGGCGAATGGCAGAACCTGAACGGAGAGTGGACTGTCCGGAAAGGCGGCGCGGCTGCTGTCTCGGTGCGGGTTCCCTACCCGCTCGAAAGCTTGCTGTCCGGGTATGAAAAGCCGGTCGAGTACGGGGCGGAGTATTGCTTTTCTCGCACTTTTACCATTTCGGAGACGTGGAAGGGCAAGCGCGTGCTGCTGCACTTTGGCGCGGTGAGCCGCGTGGCGGAGATTTACGTGAATGGCGAGAAAGTCGGAACACACGATAACAGCTACCTTGCGTTTTCGATCGATATCACAAAGGCGCTGACGGAGGGAGAAAACCGTCTCGAAGTCCGCGTTGTCAACGACATTTCCCACAAGCACCCGTGGGGGAAGCAGAAGATCGATCGCGGCGGGATGTGGTATACGCCCGTGACGGGCATCTGGCAGAGCGTGTGGCTCGAAGCGGTGCCGGAGACGTATATCGAGGCGCTTGTGATCAAGACCGGCCCGGACTTTGCCGAGATCATGGTAAAGAAGTCCGGAAGCCGGGCGGGGAAATGTGTCCCGAGCGCGGTGATGGAAGGGAAGAAATATGAGGCTGAGCAGGGCGTGATCCGGATCCCGATCGAGAATCCGCGCCTCTGGAGTCCGGAGGAGCCGCATCTTTACCGCTTTTCCGTGATCATGGGCGACGACCGGGTCGAATCCTACTTTGCCCTGCGCACGCTGTCGATCGAGACCGTGAATGGAATCAAGCGGCTGTGCCTGAACGGGAAACCATACTTTTTCAACGGCCTTCTGGACCAGGGCTACTGGAGCGACGGACTGTACACGCCGGCCACGCCGGAAGCCTTTGAGAAGGACATTCTTGCGATGAAATCGCTCGGCTTTAACACGCTGCGCAAGCATATCAAGATCGAGCCGGAACAGTTCTACTATGACTGCGACCGGTTGGGGATGATCGTGTTCCAGGACATGGTCAACTGTGGGGATTATTCGTTCTTGCGCGATACCGGGCTCCCGACGATCGGCCTGAGGCTGGATGATCGGAATCTGCACAGAGACACAGAGACCCGTCAAAACTTCGTGAAGGCGATGGAGGGGACGGTGCGCCAGCTGTCGAACCATCCGTGCGTCTGCTATTGGACGATTTTCAACGAGGGCTGGGGGCAGTTCTGCGCCGATGCGATGTACGAGAGCTTGAAGAAGCTCGACGATTCGCGCTTCATCGACAGCACCTCGGGCTGGTTCCATCAGAAACAATCGGACGTGGACAGCCTGCACATTTATTTCAAAAAGCTGAAGCTCGGAAAAGAGGACAAGCCACAGATGCTCTCGGAATTCGGCGGCTACGCCTATAAGATCAAGGAGCACAGCTTCAATACAGAGAAAACCTACGGCTATACACTCTATGATGACCGCGAAAAGTTTGTCGCCGCGGTGCGCAGCCTCTACAAGGACCAGCTGCTGCCGCTCGTGAAAAAGGGACTGTGCGGCGCGATCTACACGCAGGTCTCGGACGTGGAGGATGAGACCAACGGGTTCTTCACCTACGACCGGGCAGTGCTGAAGGTAAAGCCGGAAGAGCTGAAGGATCTGGCGGAGAAGTTGCAGAAAGAACTGGAATAAGACTTTATGAAAACGGAGGAAGAGAAATGAAACTGCACAAGTGGAAGGACATCGATTTCCGTGGGCGCATCGAGCGTGTCGAATATGAGGCGCCGGATTATCAGGGAAAAACGTGGACAAAGTACGCGAACGTCTACCTGCCTTACGGGTATGATGAGAAGAAGCCGTACAACATTTTGTACCTGATCCACGGGGGCGGAGGCAACGCGGATGCGTGGCTTGATTGCTCGCAGATCAAAAATGTCTTTGACCAGGCGTTCGCTGAAGGGCTTTGCGATCCCTTCATTGCCGTGTTCCCGTGCTTCTACAGTTGGATCCCTTCGCAGCATCGGACTCGCGGGATCGATGCAGAGGCGGAGAACAAACAGGTTCGGAACTTCCAGAAGGAGCTGGAGGAGTGCGTCATTCCGGCGGTGGAAAGGAGGTTTCATACGTTTGCCGAGCTGAATGCGGAAGGTGGTGGCCATACGTTGGCCAATGACGCGCAGCATGAAAGGGAAACCTTAAAGGGGACATTACAGCGTTCCCGCCGTCACCGCGCGATCGGAGGATTCTCGATGGGCGGCTGCACGACCTGGTGGGCGTTCACGGAGCACCTTGACATTTTCGGAACGTTCCTGCCGCTTTCGGGTGACTGTTGGGCCGTGGCTCCGAAGGGCGGAGCGGATTACTCCAAGGAAACGGCCCAGCTGCTCGCTGACACCGTGAAGAAGTATGGCTTTGACAAGGATGATTTCAAGCTCCTGATCGCGACCGGCGACAAGGACATCGCGGTACACAACCTCACCCCGCAGGTCGAGGCGATGAAACAGCTGACGGACGTCTTTGATTACCGGGACGAGGTCGGCCGCGGTAACATGAATTATGTGATAAAAGAAGACGCGGTGCACGCTTACGAAGAGGTGTACCACCATGTGTGGAATTATTTGCCAGAGATATTTGACTGAATGGTTTTGTAAAACAGAAATACTTCATATAGCAGTTTCTCATCATCTGTTGCAATAGAGAAGGCAATGGACGGATAACGCTTAGAAAAGAGATAAATAATTTGAAGTACTCTTTTTACATATAATTTACAAGCAATTTGTGAAGGTGAGTGATAGTCCAAAACAATGACTATTTCTTTACATTTTACAAGATTGCTTATTTCAGCATAGTGTTTTGAAAAAGAGAGCGAGGAGAGAAGACTACTAACGGTGACTTTACGTTTGCATATTGGTAAATCGAAGAGATTGTAATCTTCATGAAGATCCCACAATTCTTGTGCTTCAGACTCATAGACAATTCGCGGGATTACTGTTGGAATTGGAACATTAACGAGATCGATGTTTAATAGTTGATAGGTTGATTTCATGAATAGTTCCTCAGAAGTCAAAGGAAATACCAGTTTCATTTGCTAATGCTTTATTTGCAAAATCCAACATTGTCTCATAAACTGGCCGTATGACAGGATTTGTATCTCGGCAGAGACGTTCAGACAGCCACTGTTTGAATATAGCACACTTTTCTGGGGGGAAAAAATCACAGTCCCCCCAGTCAAATACGGCATCAAGTTTAGCCCACATTGCTGTCAAGAATCCATCTGTTTCTAGAGCTTGGGCAGTTTCGTTGTCGAAATAGTATTCTTCGATGTTTTTGCCGTCAATGTAAGAAAGACTTACAGGCTCATTATAATGAACCGAGCTTTGATCAAGTGCTACACGAATACACATGTTACATTTCCTCCCGACGTTTGATTTTAAAGTGTGTGAGTAAATTATCTTTGCTCGGAGTACCATCGAGCAGACAATAAGATTTTGCAGTCTTGTCATAGATACGAAGGTATCCAGCAACCTTGTCACATTTTACGATATATCGTTCTCCCTCAAAGTTGTATTTTACACCACCTTCGGATCGTTCTGATACAAATCCTTCTAAAAAGGGGACAAATTTGTCGACAATCTCATTAAGATTGACTTTTTGTTTCATCCAGTTTTCATTATACAAGGCTTCACGTGCTTTACTTCGATCGTATCGTGCTTGATCTATTGGGTTCGAAGGAACGATGTTCTCTATGTAATCTTTTGAAATATCAGAATAAGCCTGTTTGTAATCTGACATTATTTTTCCCTCCTTTTGCTTCTGCTATGAAAGTCATCATAGTAGCGATATGAGATGCCTAAAGTATCGAGTTGAGCGTCCACATAGGGATCGTGTTTCCCGTAAATGATTAGTTTGTTGGGCATCAAGGTTAAAATTTTATTCACATATCTGGTAGCTAGAACAGAACTGTTTTTGCAACCAAGAAATCCAGATATACACATTATGTTTCTGGGAACTTGAATGAAATTGTTATTGGTAGCACTACTAGGGCTTCGAGTGTTGAAAACAATTTTAATATCATGATAAACCAATACCGCAGCAAATAGTTGATTAGCCAACATGATCAAATTTTGCAATTCAATATCCATATCTTGTGTTAATGTAATGTCGGGGATTGCAACTGCCTTATACAGGTGATATGTTTTCATGTCCCTTTCAAGCCCTTCAAAGCGACGATAGTTTTGTTTATCGCCAGCAAAGAAACATAGCACCACTTCCTTTTTGGGACTTGTTATTATCGAACTATTTCGATTGTCATATGTTATGACATCTTGAGGCCATTCTGTCAAAAAATCATTATTTTTGAAGAGTGGCCAGCCGTTTGAGTCAAAATTAAAATGTCCATTTAGTATTTCATAATACCTGTTAACGATGACTAAAAGATCCTGAAGCGTGGTGATCATAGAATTCCTCCTTTATTTGTACTGAATTCAGGTAAGGACAAGTTTATTGAACAATGTCCTATCTTTGGAGGATATACTACGAAAAAGGTCGCAGTATACCCATGTGCAAACGACGCAATTAAGCGCGAGCACATGACGGAAACCGGCGACCATCATGCAAATAACAGATGAAAACAATGAATTAAGAAGACGAGTACATGTGAAACACCTCCAATAATAGATTAATCGCAAACAAATTTGCGGATAGGATTGAAACGCGGAGGCAAATCGTTTATTCTATTAATGCTCAGAAAAGTAACGACCGGTTTTGTTTGCCTCGTGCTTTTCATAAAGACCACTCGGGTTGCCGCCTGAGTGGTCTTTTTTACTTGTTGGACGTTTCTCCAAGAAGAACAGCATCCGTTAAATTAAAGATCATTGCATGTTCTTCGGGAAGCATCTTTCCGTCGACCCTATATGCGTCTTTACCTAAATCCCAGTTCGTGATTTCTGAGATGGTATTCAACAAGTCTTTTCCATTCCATCTGACAGACAAAACATCGCGCCGCTTGCGGTCTTCCTTTAAAAAAGGAACAGACCTAGGCGTATCTTTATCACAAGACTGTAAAGCTATCTGCTGCGTGGCTGGATTGACTAGAAGAAGAACATATGCGGGGCTGCCTAACTTTAAAACAACTCCCTTGTTGAAAGTGATGCCGTTTCTTGTGATGCTGGCGTAAGGGAAACCTTCGTTAAAATCAAATACCCAAAAACCGCTTAATGCGCTCATGGCTCGTTTATCTCCTTTGTGATTTGTTTAATTATATGATAAAGAATTGCGCTTTGTCAACAAACGGAGTTCGCGTTAAATTTGTTTGTAAATTGCGTTAATTTTGTATATTTTACGGGTGTAAAATTTGTGTAATCTGATTCTTGAATTGTTCTTGAAACAGGGCGAGGTTTTTGAGGCATTTTGAAACGATAGGTCCGTGGGTATTCTGCCGCAACTTTATGATTTAATGTTGCTTGCGAATTCTAATAGTTTATTTTCAACCATCGGCCTCACCTGTACCTTCTCCGCCCAGTCCTCAAGCACAGCTCTCTCCTCGTCACCGAGCGCCAGTCTCTTGAAGCGGCTGAACTGAAGCAGGTAATTCGCACCGTAATTGTCGGTGAGCTGCTGAAGCTCCTCCTTGAAAACCACTTTGCTGACCGGACCAATGATGTTCGGCGCGTCGCCGATGTTAATGTTCGTCCAAGTCGAAGACGGCACATCCATCATCGTACGCATGAGTCTGTAGGCAAGCTCGCCCTTCTCGAGCGTGGTCGAACCGATCGCCCCGATGAGGCTGGCCATCGCGCCGTACGATTCCGGCGTGGTGCAGCTGGGGAAGAAGACGGGCTTCATCGCAACGTCCAAGAGCTCTGAATAAGCGCTTTGCCAGTAGCGGATCTGGTGCGGGAGGTTCATGTTCGAGGCGACCATGAAATGAAGATCATACAGCGCGTCGAACGCATCGGTGTGCGGGAGTTGAGAAACCTGCGGAAGATCCATAGCCAGAAGATTCATATAATCCTGAACCGCCGCTGCGCCGGCCTCGTCTATGATCATCTCGCCGGTCGCAGGATCAAAAGCAATCGCGCCGGTTTCAATCAGGAGTTCCGCGCCGAGATACTCAAGCGACGGGGCCGAGATCCACATCGGGAAGGTGATGATATATTCATCGCCCATCAACTGTTTTTCGGTTTGAAAGGCCTCGACAAGTTCGGTCAGCGTATAGTTTTCGGGAAGATCGCCGAGGACGCTTTTTTCATAATGTTCAGCGGAGGTGACGCCGAAATAGGTTTTGAGCGACAGCGGGAGATAGAAAACACCGCCGTTCATTTCGCCGGCGTAGAAGGTCCCGGCAAAATAGTCCTTGTCTGCCAGCGTGCCAGCCTCACGTTCAGCCTCGATGAACGGAGTAAGGTCGGCAATGCGGTAGTCTGCAGCCAGCTCGCGCAGATGAATACTGCTGGTGGCATAGGCTTCATCAAGAAGCAGCAAGTCCGGAAGGCCTTCTGCGGTGATGGCGGCTTCCATCTCATCATAGCTGGCAAACTCCGTGATCGCAAATGTCATCTCTTCGGATAGCGCGCTCATCGCTGCGTCAAGCTGATATTTCGTTGCTCCGGAGCCGGCGACATACCAAACCTTGATGGCCGGATCGTCGTCGGTTACCGTGGAGGTTTCGGACGATTCTTCGGAAGAAGCCCCTCCGGAAGAGTTCGTCTGTGACGTTTCGTTTTGAGAGGCAGAGGTCTCCGCGGCGGAGCTCTCGCCGTCCGTATTGACCGAGGAGCAGCCGGACATCAATAATAAAGAAAGAACCAAAAAGAGTGCGAGGAAGCGTTTCATGATGGGGTCTCCTTTCTTTTAGCGGAAAACAAGTACGGTGAGGATACAGCTTTGAGTTAGAAGATTAAGCGTATAAAATGATAAGTTGACCATATCATTTCGGGAAGCACTGTCAACGCACAAACGGTAAACTGTCGGTTTTTGCGTGTGAATTGACAGCCGCAGAGAAAGGTTTGACATATACGGCAAAATAAGATAGAGTTCAAAAAGAATACATGGGGAGGATGGAGGAATGAAATACAAGGACTTTT
>ONYR01000084.1 GCA_900322165.1 uncultured Eubacteriales bacterium | reverse complement strand
GCGGAATGGAGCGAGCCGAAGGAGATATGGCCACGCTCATCGACCTGGAAATCATCCGGGAGCGCGCAGGGATGAAGCTCTGCCGTGGTTTTGAAGTGCTCATGCAGGATCAGCTGCTCCACAGCGACCGACTTGCCCGTGCAAAGATCGATCGACTCTACCTCGACGAAGAAGTCCGCATCCGCGCTGTGCGCGGGAAGCTCGATTTCAACCACCTTCTTCGAAAGCGGTGCAACATCGAACGAGGTTTCAAGGAAGACCTTGCCCTCCACCGCAAACTTCAGGCAGTAACGGGAAGCATTGGAGAATGCAGTCGTGTTGAAGATTTCAAAGTGATTGCCGCCTCTCCAGGTGACCCGGATCGGACGGTAGATGAAGCGAATCGACTTCGCGCCGGACGACGGGGTGCGGTCGGGGAAGAACAAACCGTCGACACAGAAGTTCCCATCATGCATGTACTCGCCATGGTCACCACCGTAGGTGTACGTGCCATCCGGCTCAAGGACGGCATGGTCATTCATCTCCCAGACACAGCCGCCGAGCAGGTTATCGTAGGCGTAGATCTCCTTCCAATAGCGCTCGACATCGCCGGGGCCGACACCCATCGCGTGCGCGTATTCGCACAGGAAGTACGGACGGTCCATGAACTTTTTCTGCTTATGCTTACCCTCGCCGATAAGGTGCAGATCCTCCGCCGGCGGATACATCTGGCTTGCCACATCGTAGGCGATGCGCTTCGCGTGAACCGCGCTCTCGTAGTGGACCGGGATGGACGTGTGCGCCTTGAAATACGCATACATCGCGTCCTGGCAGACATCGCCGCCCGCCTCGTTGCCAAGGCTCCACATGATGATCGACGGATGATTCTTATCGCGCTCGAACATCTGCTCACCGCGGCGGACATAGTGTGCGATCCACTTCGGATCGTTGCTGATCCGATTGTAGGTCGGCGGGAAGATCATCGAAACCGTGCCGTGCGTCTCAATGTCCGTCTCATCCACGATGTACAGGCCCTTCTCGTCAGCCAGCTCCAGCAGCAGCGGATCCGGCGGGTAGTGAGACGTGCGGATCGTGTCGATGTTAAACTCCTTGCAGACCTCGATGTCCTTGAGAATGTCCTCAGGGCTCATTGTATAGCCGGTCTTCGCATTGGTGTCGTGATGGTTGACACCCTTCAGCTTCAGCTTATGACCATTCAGCTTAAACACATTGCCTTCGATCGAAACATGCTTAAAACCGACCTTTGCCTTCACCGCGCAGGTCTCGGTCTCGAGCGTCAGATCATACAGCACCGGCTTTTCCGCGTTCCACTCCTCCGGCGCGAGATTCGTGAAACGAATCGTCGTCGTCTGAGGCTTACAGATCGGGATCTCCGCCACCGTGTTCACGTTCGGGCCGGTGAGGCGTACCAGGCAGCGAGCCTTGCCAAAGCCCTTCACACGCAGCGTTACATCATACTGCCCCGAAGCTTCCACATACTCTGTTGTAAACGCGTAATCGAAAACATCCTCCGAATCGCAAACATAAAGCAGCACATCGCGGAAGATACCATTGTTGCGGAACATGTCCTGGCACTCCAGGTACGTCCCGTTGCACCAGCGATGTACGACGCAGACCATCTCGTTCGTGCCCTCGTGAAGGAACGGCGTGAGGTCAAATTCGCAGGTATTGTGGCTGCCCTCGGAATAGCCCACATACTGACCGTTGATATACAGATCCAGACAGCTGCAGACACCGAGGAACGAAACGATGTATTGCTTGGACAGATCCGCGATCTCGAGGAAACGGCGGTATACACCGACCGAATTGTACTCATCCTCCGGTGTGACCGTGTGCGGCCCGATTCCGTAATCCGCGCCCATGAAGGTCATGATCCGCCCGACCTTCTCGGTTGTCGGAACCTTGGGCGGATTGAAAGGAAACTGGTAGCGGAAATTCACATAGAACGGCTTCATATAGCCCGTAAACTGCCAGCAGGAAGGCACGGTTACCTTATCAAAGGAGATCTGATCCGTGTCCACGACCGCCGGAATCTCTGCGGGGTTATGATAAAAACGAAAATCCCATTCGCCGTTTAACACCTGCACCCTGTCCGAACGGTAGCGCTTGTCAAGCGTGCTGACCCCTTCCATGCGCTCAAGGCTGCTGTAGGGAATGAAATAGCTGCGCGACGGCAGCGTGTTCTCCTGGATCCGTTCGAAATTACAATAATTCTCTGTGTTGAATCTGTACTCCACGGTTTTCATCCTTTAATCGTGCAGATCATGCTGACCTGCGTACTTGTTGCCCTTTGCTGCAAAAGCAAATCGGCAATAACCACCCTATAGTTTAGCAGATTATTGCCGATTTGTGTAGTCTAACCCTTTTTGGCGCGGCGCCTTTTTTTACTTCAGAAACTCATTGCCGATCTGCGTCGTTTTTCCGTCCATAACGTTCTTCACCCACTGAAGGCCGCTGACGCCCTCACGCGTGAAGCGCATGAACTCCGGCACCCAGAGGCAGCAGTGCGAGGTGCATCCGTTCGATTCGATCGGTCTCCCCTTCATATCATTGAAATTGTAGTTGTAGAGGAAATAGCTGAACTCCGGGATCGACTCGCGCAGACGGTTCACCGTTGCAGTGATAAGCTTCTCGATCTTCTCCGCCGCCTCGGGAGGCCATCCCATGTCCTCGCGGGTGTCAAGGAAGCGCTGGTAGCGAGTCAGCGCGAAATCGCGGATCGAGATTACGTAGCCGATCTTGACTCGGCCTTTCTGATGCTCCCACAGGTACTCGAGTCCGTCCGCGACAATGTTGTTTGACTTGATCTGCGCGCCGATCGACTCCGGCACCTGCCACAGCTCTTCGGCGAGCTCTTTGTAATCCAGATCGAACACCGCCCCGTCCACGATACAGGTACAATCCTTGCAGTCCGGGAAGCTCTCGAGGATATCGTTGCCGACAAAGGCCGTTCCGAATCCGCCGGCGCTGCAGCCAACGACAAGGAGCTTGTCCGGCTTCGGGCAGAACTGCTTGATGAAATCGATACATGCGTGCAGGTTGCGGTTGCCGCGGGCATGGAACACCTTCTCCTTGCCCTCCTTGTCCGTGTAGGTGAAATCACCGTCACCGGCATGGAAATCGCCCGTCGCATACGGTACATACATCAGCGTCCATCCGTAGAACGGACTCTTTTTGCACTTTTCGTGGAACATGCTCAGGCGCGCGTAGGCATCCTTGCTCGGCTTGCAGTACGCATCGTAGAACTGGATATTGCCCTCCTTGAATTCCTCCTCGGACGGATAGGCCGCGCTGAACTTGTCGAACATCAGCCCGCCGCCATCGAGCACGATCACAAGGTTATTCTTCCAGCCCTTTCGGAAATCCGCATGGTACTTGCTTCCGTCGCTGCAGATCGCGCCTTCCGGATAGAATTTGTAGAGCTTTCCGGGCTTCGGATCGGAGCCCGGATAATCGTCCACGTTCTGGTAATGCTTCATCTGCCAAAGCAGGTGCATCCACTCAAAGAACTTGAAAATCATGGTTGTCTCCTTACTTTTCCGCAGCCGATCATGCTTCCGCAGCCTCAGCGAAGGCCTTGAAATAGCCATTCCGCGCCTTCAGCTCCTCGATCGTGCCCGCATCCTCAATGACGCCCTGATTCATCACAATGACGTTGTCCGCGTTCTGAACCGCACGGAAACTGTGCGCGACCATGATCGTCGTGCGTCCCTGCGTCAGTGCGGAAACACTCTTGCGGATCTTGTCCTCGGTCATCGGATCGAGGTTCGCGGTCGCCTCGTCAAGGATGAGGTAGTCCGGGTTCTTCAGCATTGCCCGTGCAATCGCGACGCGCTGCTGTTCACCGCCGGAGAGCTTCTCGCCGTTCGCGCCGACGTTAAATTCAAGGCCGCCCTCGTGGGACGCGATCACGTCCTCCAGGCAAGAGAGACGAATCACACTTTCAAGCTGTTCCTCGGACACTTCCTTCACTCCGTAGCAGATATTGTCACGGATCGTGCCCTCAAACAAGGTTGCGTTCTGGCTCACAAGGCCGAACCGATCACGCCATGCGCGGAGGGAAACCGGGTTCGTGGCCGGAGCGGCTTCCGCACTGCCGGCTGCGCCGACTGCTGCGGCTGCGCCAACCGCTTTGGCTGCGCCGACCTCTTCGATTGCGCCAACCGCTGCGGCTGCGCCAACCGCTTCCTCGCCCATGTAGATCGCACCGTTATAATCCGGGTACAGCCGCTCGATCAATCGTGTGACGGTCGTTTTGCCGCTTCCGTTCGGACCGACGATCGCTGTGATCTTGCCCTTGGGAATGATGGCATTGACCCCGTGAACCACTTCACGCTCGCCGTAGCCGAACGAAACGTTTTCAAGCCGCAGATCGCCCGCAGGAGGCGCTTCCGCGCTGCCAAGATCCACCTTCTCCTCCTCTTCCTCGAGGATCTGAACGATCTTTTTGCTGCCGCCCTTCGTTGTCGCGAAGATCGACGGAATCTGCGTAAAGAACTGGAAGACCGTCACCATGTTGCCGCCGTACGCGTAGAACGCGACGATCTTGGCCGTCTGGGTGACCCGGCCGCCCTTGATGAGGAAAATGCCAACAAAGAACGCTGCGGTAAACAGCGCAAACGTCACGAAGGTCTGGCCGAACGTGACCATGGTCTGGGCGAACGCGTTGTATTTATCCGCCTCATAGCGCTCTTCGATGTATTTGAGACTGGCCGTATTCTCCTTCTCCTCGCTGTTCATCGCTTTGATGAAGCGGATATGACCGAACCGCTCGGCGAGATAGGAGGTAAAGGCTGCGAGCTTGCCGGCGACGTACATCGCACCACGCTCACTGAAACGAGCCGCGATGAACATGATCACCATCGTGACAATGAAGCCGATGATCAGCACCAGCGCGGCCTCCTGGATCGCTGCATCTCCGACAAGAACGATGAGGAGGAACGCGATGAGGGTGAAGGCCAGCTGCAGGAGCTTGAACGGCAGGAACGAATACTCCGGATCCGCAGTGATACGGCTCAGCACGCGGTTGGAATTTTCCTTGTCGAAGTAGCTGAGCGGAAGGTTCATGACCTTCTTCCAGATCTTCTTGCGGATACGGGCCGCGAGGTCGACAAAGCCGAGGTCGGCGATCACGCTCGCGTAGAAGAATACATAGCCTATCACGCACATCAGTGCGTAGACAAAGATCGGCGAAAGGTCCTGAATATTTCCGACGGTGATCGCGGCGAGTGCATCGGCCTGCGTTGCGATCACGAGCGTACCGACTAAATATAACAGTGAACCGACGAGGGTTTTGAAGATCGGAAGCTTGACGCCTTTGTAGAGGTATTTCAAAGGCTTTTTGGCTTTGATGCTGACGGATTCTGCACCGAGAACGGTGTTCTTAACCGATTGCTTGTTCATCAGGCCACCTCCTCTCCGGCCGCAAGCAGCCGTGTGTACGCGGGGCAGGTTCGGATCAGTTCCTCGTGGGTGCCAAGCCCAGCGACCCGGCCGTGATCCAGGACCAGGATCGCATCCGCATCCTTGACGGTTGCGAGATTATGTGCGACCAAAATGCGCGTCTTACCTTTCGCATGCTCATCGATGAGGTCCGCGATCTTTCTGGTTCCGCGAATGTCGAGTGCACTCGTCGCCTCATCCGCAAGGACGATCCGCGCATCACTCAGCAGCATGCGTGCGACCGCGAGGCGCTGCCTCTGGCCGCCGGAAAGCCTTCCGGCCTCCTGACCGACTTCATAGTCAAGTCCGCCCATCTCTTCGATCGTTCCAAGCATGTCTACCTTTTCGAGCATAGCCTTCAGCTCATCCTCAGTGAAGGTTTTCTTCGATCCGTAGGTGAGGAAATCCCGCACGGTTCCGGAGAATCCGGGCGCGTTCTGCGGAAGGTAAGAGAACAGTCCGCGGTAGGACGAAATCTCGTAATCTTGAACATTCACACCATCCAGCGTGATGGTTCCCTCTCCCGGGCGGTAGAACTGTTCGATCAAATTAAGCAGTGTTGATTTTCCGGATCCGCTCTCGCCGACAATGGCAAACTTGCTGCCATCCTTGACGGAGAAGCTGACCTGATCAAGAATCTTCTTCCCGCCAAGGGAGAAGCTTACATTGTCAAAGCTCAGATCGCCGGTCTTCTCCGCCTTGTCCGCGCCGCCCTTGTCTTCTTCCAGGAGCATGATCTCGGAGATTCGAAGGGTCGCGCCCTGCGCCTTCTTCGCGAGAACCCAGAGCGTGAGATGGTCAGCGATGTACTTTTGATAGTTCGCGCCGAGGCCGAAATAGGTGATGTACTGCGCCAGCGTGATCCCGCCTGCCAGAAGCGGAACCGCTCCAAACAGCATGATAATGAGCGTTGGCACGACAAAAAGGATATTCGCGATGAGCTGATTGAACGCGGCCGCGAGGGTCGTTTTCTTCTGCGCTTTTTTCATCTCATCGATGTAGACATCGCCGGAGGCAATTTCATCTTCGGTTTTGTTGTAGGCCTTGATGAT
>ONYR01000257.1 GCA_900322165.1 uncultured Eubacteriales bacterium | reverse complement strand
GGCCGGTAGCCGAGCATGATCCCGACATAGTTTTCAAACGTGCGGATCCACGGCAGATAGGCATCGGTCTGCCCTGCGTCCTTCTTTGCCCAGCCTTCCTTCAGGTCCCGGATCCACAGCTTGCAAAGCTTGATCATGAAGTTTCCGTAGATCTGAGGCGTCAGGGAGTATTCGCGCGTTCCGCGGGGCTCTCCGAGCGGATCAAGACAGGTGATGAACTGCAGGTACGCCCAGCCGTTCTTTTTGTATGTTTCGTAGATCGCTTCGATGTTTTCGGCCACCTCGCGGTGGACCACGGTCAGAATATTGTAATCCACGCCGTATTTGTCGAGCAGCTTTGTAGCGTTAATGACCCGCTCATAGGTCGGGCCGCCGGCCGCGCTGTGACGGTATTTGTCATGAATCTCCGGCAGACCGTCCATGGACACGCCGATCAGGAAATGATGCTTTGCGAAAAAAGCAGCCCACTCTTCATTCATGCCAAAGCCGTTCGTCTGCAGCGCATACTGCACGCGGACATGGTTCTGGTTGTATTGGTTGACGTACTCGATCACCTTTTCGAAGAACGCAAGGCCGCGCACCGTCGGCTCGCCGCCCTGAAAGGCAAGCGTAAACAGCCCGGTCGCGCGCGGGAGCGTGCGGCGGATCACATTTTTCAGCGTCGCTTCGCTCATCAGCCCATAGCTTGCCGTCTCGCGCTTTCCCATCTCATCATAGTAGAAACAGTAATCGCAGCGCATGTTGCAGCGGCCGGATGCCGGCTTTACCAAAAGATTGATCGCAGCCATGGTGCCTCCCTTCGTGTCTCACTAAACTGACGAATCGTTAGACGATCGCCGCTTTATTTCTCGCTTCCGTCCCACTCATTCAGCAGGCGGCGGATATCCGAGCGCATCACTTCATCCACCTCCGCGCCTTCCACTCCGATCTTGCGGAGGGTTTCCTTCGCTTTGGAAAGCTGACTCTCCAGGCGCTCGTTTTCTTCCTTCATGTCCGCGCTCTGAATCGTCATTTCACGCGCATTCTGGCGGTACTCCCGCAGCTGTCCGGGAACATAAAGATAATACATGAACCCGGCGCCCAAGAGCAGTCCGACCGCGATCAGTCCGATCTGTGCCCAGGTTCCGCGAAGACCGGACACGGCCTTGCGGCGACGGCGCACATTGCTGATCTCGCCCTTATCCGGCTCCGGAAGCGACATCTGGACATAAATATCGCGGCTCAGATCCTGAATATCGAGCGAAAGATCGTCCCGGCCTTCCTTCTGCGCCTGTGCGATCTGCAGACGGTAGCGCATGGCCTCCGGGTTCAGAGGATCGACCTTTGCCACCTGATCCAGCACAGCCAGTGCAGCCTTGTAGGACTGACCTTCAATGTACAAAAGGCTCAGCAGCAGCTGCGCCTTGACATAGTGCGGGCTCTGGCTTGCCGCCTTTTTCAGCCGTGCGATCGCATAGTCATTTTCTCCGCGCCCCACGAACTCAAGCGCCTCGTTGTACAGGCTGATCGCCTCGGACATGTCCATCAGAAGCGACATTTCACCGCGGATCTCGTTCATATAATAGGTCGCGCGGTTGTTCACGGGGTTCAGATGTTCACTGATGCCCCACTGCTTCATCGCCTCACCCAGTTCGCCCATCTGGAACCAGACAAGACCCAGCAGGTTGCGGGCGTCCTCGTGATGCTTATCATATCGGACCGAGAGATCCAGCTCCTCCGCCGCACCCGTCAGATCCCCTCCGGCCGCCTTCGAAAGGCCGCTGCGGTAGTAGATCTCACTCGTGATCTCCGCTTTTCGGCGAATGTCGATGAGTGTTAACGGTTTGCCGGAAGGACGTCTTTCCTTCTGTTTGGTTTCCATCACTCAGCATCCTCGCTCCCGCTAATCGGAACTTCGACCGGCCCTTCCGGCTCTTTTTCCGGAGCCTTTTCAGCCGGCTCTTTCTTTGCAGCCGCGGCCGCTTCCTCCGCGCGCACCTGTTCCCAGTCGATTCCGTAAACGCCGCGCGCCTCTACGAGCTCTTTAGCAATGTCGAGGATATCACGGACCTCATCGCCCGAAACGCCGCCGGAAAGATCCTCCGCAGAGAGACTTTCCCGATACTTTGCCAACTCTTCCTTGAAATCAAACATGGTAACCTCTTTCTTGCCACATATGTATTATGCTTGCTTTTCCAGATCCGGCAGCAGCTCTCCCAGAAGGTAGAGTGAACCGGCGCAGACCGTCAGAGCTCTCGCACCTGAAGGCTTGCCGTCTCCCTGTGCCGCCTGCAATCTCCCGGCTTCCCGAACCGCTTCGATCGGTTTTTCAACGACTCGGCACGGCTTGCCACTCTCGCTCCAGATCGATACGAACTGCTCCGTATTGTTTTCTCCGTCGATGCAGGTAAAGACCGCTTCGCGAACCGCGGCGCAATCCCTCAGCGGTGAGAGGATCCCGCGGACATCCTTCTTGCCAAGCGCGCTGAACACCAGCACGATACTGTCTTTTTCAAATGTCCGGCGCAGATACTGTACCAGCATGCTCGCCCCGGCAGGGTTGTGCGCACCGTCCAGAAGCAGTTCCTGTCCCTCAAAGGAAAGGCGCTGCATCCGTCCCGGCCAGGCCGTTTTCTTCAAACCTTCACGCAGGCTCTCCTCCGTAATCGGGAAGCCATGCTCCTGCAGATACCGAAGACTAACGAGCGCAGCCTGCTTGTTCTGCACCTGATAGTCCCCAACCAGAGGAATCTCATAGGTGTCCGCCGCTACATCAAAATCCGGCGCGTAAAGGTATCCGCATGGAATCTGCGCGGCTTTCTGCTTCACGACCTCCTGTACGCAGAGCGGATTCTCCGCCAACACCACCGGGCACGAAGCCCTTAGGATCCCGGCCTTTTCTCCGGCGATCGCCTCAAGTGTATCACCCAGCACCTTGGTGTGATCCAGGCTGATCGAGGCAATGACACAAAGGGCCGGATCGTCAATAATGTTGGTGGCATCAAGCCGTCCGCCCACACCGACCTCAAGCACTATCGCATCGACCTTTTGCTCGGCAAAATACAGGAACCCGATCGCCGTCAGGATCTCAAAAAAGGTACAGTGGTTCTCCCCCTCCGCAACCATTTTTCCGATCTCTTCCTTGACCTTCGTGCCGATGCGCGCCAGATCCGTCTTCGGGATCTGAACTCCATCCACCTGGATCCGCTCGGTATAGGAAACCAGATGCGGCGAAGTGTACAGGCCGACCTTCAGCCCGCTTTCCCGAAGGACCGAAGCGATCATCGCGCAGATCGAGCCCTTGCCGTTCGTGCCGGCCACATGGATCACCTTTGCCTCGCGCTCAGGATGTCCCATCCGTGCCATGAGCTTTTCCATGTTGCGCGTTCCATCCTTATGCCCGTAGAGCGGAACCTCCTCCAGCCAGCGAATAAATGAATCGTACTCCAAAATCGAACCTCTTGCTGTTTATGAAAATGTAGATTGATCCAATGACCTTACTTCATGAGCGAGCCAAGCAGACCAAGCAGCGCTTCCGTATTGTCCGCGGAGCTCGTCTTGGAAGTCTTGGACGTCTTGCCTGTCTTGCTTTGTGCCAGCAGCGCCGCGACATCCTCGAGTCCGAGCCCATCGCTCAGATCGAACTTCGGTCCGGCCTTTTTCAAGGTTTTTGCCTGCTTTGCCGCAGAAGACATGCCGCTCAAAAGAGCCGGAGCGATGCTGCTCAGAATGCGGCTGACCTGCTCCGCGTTCATTCCGGAGCTCTTCGTC
>ONYR01000358.1 GCA_900322165.1 uncultured Eubacteriales bacterium | reverse complement strand
TCTCCTTCATCGGCTCCTCAAACGAGAGATACGTAAGCGGGCTGCCGCCGTAGAGCCAGCTGTCCATGCAGTTGATGCCGTAGATCAAGCCCTTCGGCGCGGAACCGAAGTTGCCTTCACGCAGCTGGAACTCGGTCGACGCAATCGTTGCCTCCACCAGCTTCGGATCAAGGCCTTCCTTGACGGCCTTCTCCAATGTCTCGCGGGCTACGCGGAGGAACTCGTCCTTCTGGTCCGAGTTCGCGTTCTTCGCGACGATCGAGAGCGCCGGCTGCATGATCGAGGTCATGATGTCGCAGGAGATGTCCTGGCCGATGCCAGCCTCAAGGAGCGCGATCTTGACCGGGGACGCTTCGCCTCCGCACAGAATGTCGCCGAGCATGCCAAGCGCGTAGTATTCGGTCGCGTTCTTCGGCTGATCGAGCATCACGTTGTAGCTGAAGAACGTCTTGTTTGTCTTATCCTCGCCTTCACCGATCGCGTAGGTCTCGCAGACATCCTTGATCTCCTCTCGGCGCGGCTGCGTCTGAATCACGGCCGGCTTTGCTTCGACGTTCGCGAACGCCTGCAGGTACTCCTCATCCACGTAGGCAAGATGCTTTTCGATATCTCCGTTGCCGTAGAAGAAGATAAAGCTGTTGCAGGGATGATAATAACGCGCATGGAACGCGCAGAATTCTTCATAGGACAGGTTTGGGATCGCTTCCGGATAACCACCGGACTCTTTGCCGTAGTTGGATTCCGGATACAGGTTGCGCTGGATCAGATAAACCAGCGAGCTGTCCGGAGACGAGAAATCGCCCTTCATCTCGTTGTAGACAACGCCCTTGTAGGTGATCTCCGCATCCTTGCTGTCGAGCTCATAGTGCCAGCCCTCCTGACGGAAGATGTACGGATTGTGGCGCAGGTTCGGATAAAAGACCGCATCAAGGTACACGTCCACAAGGTTCATGAAATCCTTTTCATTGCGGGACGCGACCGGGTACATGGTCTTATCGTTGAACGTCATGGCGTTGAGGAACGTATTGAGCGAGCCTTTCAGCAGCTCCACAAACGGCTCTTTGACCGGGTATTTCCGGGAACCGTTCAAGGTGCAGTGCTCCAGAATGTGCGGCAGGCCGCAGTCGTTTTCGGGCGGCGTCGCAAAGGCAATGCTGAACACCTGATTGTCATCGTCCGGGGTATAAAGGTAAAACGCATGAGCGCCGGTCGCATCGTGCCGGAACACGTAACCGGTTGCGTGAAGCTCTTCGATCCATTTTTCTTCGAGCAAGGTATAGTTTTTGATCTGCATGGGGCCTCCTGTATGGTCGAGCGCAAAAAATATGTTACTGGTTAGTATACTTCAAAACCGGGCTGTTTGCAATGGAATACCACTGCGCACGCAGGGAAACACATTGACAGAGTCAGCCGTATCGAGATATAGTTAATTATCCTTGTACTTCAAAATAACGAGAGCTTCGTAAATCTACTTCAATCACTTTGCGTTTTGGAGGGATCGATTATCATGAAACGAAGGATCATCATGCTGCTCGTATTATCGCTTCTTTTGTCCGGATGCAGCGCCTCTCGCTTCTCCGATGAGCCCTCTGCTGTTTGGGATGTTTTAGGCGTACGATCCGAAGATATTACCTCGATCGAACTTGTTTACCATGATCAGGCTGTTCCGCTGAATGAAGATCAGCTTCAGTCTTTTCTAACCATGTTAAACGGCGCAGCTCCTTTTGTGCCTGACAATGATCATGCGTATAAGCCCAGCGATTATACGATCGTTTTTCGCTCGGCTGACGAATCGATTGCTGCCTCTTTTGTCTGGTTTGAGGGAAGAATTGCTTTAGATCCTCCCAAAGAAGGCATGTTTGAATATTCTCCGTCCCGCTATGCCTTGTTAGACACTCGCTTTGATCTTCTCATCAATGGTAAAACCTACTCGTTCCGTCAGGACAATGCGGAAGGAAATTCGTTCTGGAATGAAACGATCATTCGCATGATCTACGACAGCAATGCGAAAAAAGAAGGCTTGAAAGCTCGGTATCAGCTCGATGGATTCGACAGAGAATCCTTTAACCTCATTCCGTCTTACACACCTGTTGAGATTCCCGGTCTTTCCGAGGTGCTCTTCCATGAACGGAATGATCTGATCGTTCTGGCGCAATATGTTGGGAAAACCTACTCGGATGATCCGGTTTACCGCCGTTTCGGAGACCATGTATTTGACGTTGCGGATGTCCTTCATGGCAATTCGACCGGTGTTATCCGCATGCATTCACAAACCGGGGTTTCCGCAGAAAACGATCCAAGCTTCCTGTGGGGCTACTATCCGGATATTCTTTCACCTGTTTTTGAGGAAGGCAGTTACTATCTTCTTTGCCTGGGCGCTGAACAGGACGGTACCTATTTCCTTCCCCTGCAGCAATTCAGCTGTGCCGTTTTGGACCATGACACGCTCTATCCAGCCTATAATACTGAGTTTCATCCGTTTTCAGGTATTTTACTGTCCGATATAATCGAAATTCTTCAGGATCATTAACCCTAAAAGTTTCAGCATTTACTTTTCAAACGTTTTTCCGTCATATAGGAAAAACCCGAGCCCATCACCGGCCGTGTTGCCTTGCGAGAGCCACTCCGCATACAGCCGGCGGAAGGTCGTGTCCCGCGGCAGCTCCCCTACCGGTTTGCCGGCCTGATCGGAGTACAAGCGCCAGGCATTGTGAAAGGTGGGATCATCCTCGCTGTCGACAATGCAAAAATCCTTCTGAAACTGAATGACGTTCATCGTTTCCGGG
>ONYR01000187.1 GCA_900322165.1 uncultured Eubacteriales bacterium | reverse complement strand
TAAGCTTTGCGGGTAGGACGGTATCATGAAGCTACCGAGCTGTCTATCCTGTCGACGGGAGATTCGGTGAGGGAATAACAAAACATCGACTATGATGGTAGCCGCCCGGGGTCAAGCGACTTTCGGACAGGAGTTCGATTCTCCTCATCTCCACTTTTAAACGGAAACGGAGAGGCAGTGTTCCTTAGTCAAGGCAGGCTTGGAACATTCCGTTTTCTGTTTGCAGTATTACGATTCAAGACATTTGCACTGTGGGTTCATCTAAGGGGGAAACCATGGCCAAACAAACCAAGAGGCGTCTGATTGCAGCCTTTCAGGAGGTCCTTCAGCAAAAACCGCTTGACAAGATCAACATCGTTGATATCACCGATGTCTGTAAAGTCAATCGGATGACTTTCTATTATCATTTTCATGATCTGGACGAATTGATCGACACATCTTTCAATCTGCTGCGTGACACCGCGTTTGCGGATTACAAAAGGACGGATCCGCTTCCTGTTTCTCTTTCTCCTCTCATCCGTGAGATGGAAAATCAGAAGGCTTATCTGCTGCGTCTGTTTGAAGAACTCGACCATAAGATCCTGGTCGTGCATTTCCTTGACATTCTGCAGACGCCGGTTCGGGATTACGTTGAGAACTGCTCCATGGGCGCTCACCTGCCGCAGGATCATTTCCTTAAGATCGGCTGTTTTTACGTTTCTGCGCTTGTCGGTATCCTGATGCACTGGCTTCAGTTCAATATGCAGGAATCCGCAGAAACGGTCATTACCGACCTTACCTTCATGCTCGAAGGAAACTGCGAGCTGATGATTCAGAAATTCGGAGAGGTCTGAGCCTTTTACTTACCTTAAACTCAAAAGGGAATCACCCCATCCCCGTTCATCGGAGATCAGGTGATTCCCTTTTTTCATGTCTTTTTTTCACGCCCTTTGGGCCTCTGGGGCTCTTCTTTTTACGGAATGATCTCATAAGGCCAGCCGCACTCGATCGCCCACCTCTGAGCTGTCGATCCCTCGTGGCACTTCACCAAAATGACGGTCTTGTCAAACCCGTTCCTTCCGAAAGCTCGGTCGATGACCTGCACGCTGTCGGGGATCAGGATGCTTGTCACATAGAGACTGTAACTGAACGCATCGTTTCCGAACTTGTAGGTTCCCTCCGGTACCGTGACGTCGCCTTCAAAGGCGCTCGGGCAGGCGATGAGCGCTTTCCCCGACCGATCCATCAACAGACCGCCCACCGAGGAAAGGTACGGATTCAGCGGAGAGACCTCAAACCCTGAAAGATTCAGCCCCGAAAATGAGATCGCGCTTACCTCTTTCAGGTTCTGACCCAGCTGTAAGACAAACGGTTCTCCGTTTACATTTTCCGGCTTATATTCAAATCCGAACGCATAGTCCTCGACCTTCTGAAGGCTTTCCGGGAGCTTAAGCTTGCGCAGTGCTGTCCCATCAAAGGCCTGCACGCCGATCTCCTTCAGCCCTTCATGAAGCAGCAGAAACTCCAGATCATCACAGAATTCGAACGCATAATCTCCGATCGAGACGGTCTCGCCGGTAAACTCCGCCCAGATCACATCACTTGAGCTAAATGCTGCGTAGCCGATGGTTTTCAGGGTAGACGGGAAAACAAGGTTTTTGGCTTTACAGTAGGTGAACGCGTTTTCTCCGATGTTCTCCAGCCCCTCATTAAAATGAATGTTCCGCAGCTGGTAACAGTTCGCAAACGCTTTCGTTTCAATCGAGGCAACGCTTTCCGGTAAGAATAACTCTCCGAGACTTGCCCGGTAAAACGCTCCCTCTCCCACCGTCTCGATTCCGCTTGGGACCGTCACGGAGCCTTCATACTCAGCGCAGTATCCGGCCACGAGCGTTGTCCCGTCCTTGCTGCAGAGCATGCCGTCGATGACGGTATAGAGAGGATGATCCTCCCCGACGAGGAACGGCCGGCTCGAGCGAAAAGCAAGACCCGAGACCTCCCCGAGATGGGAAGGGATCTGCAATCCTCGACCCTTGGTAAAGGAATGGCTCCAATCGCTCAGCCACTCTTCTCCGAGGTATTCGATCGAATCCGGGAGCATCTGAATCGTCACGCGGCAGTTCAGCGCTCGGTCTCCGATATAGGTAAGCCCTTCCGGCAGGTTGATCACTCTGACCTGCGTTCCGTCAAGTGCCTTGTCCTGAATGACGCGGATCGAATCCGGCAGATGGACTTTTTCCAGCGCATCATAAGCCAGGCTGCCGTAGGCAAAGAGGGCGTTTTCACTGTCACCGATCGTGGTAACGGGAAGCCCTGCCGCCTCAGCGGGAACCTGAAGCGTCTCGTCGGTTCCCTCATACGCGATCAGCGCCGCATAGGTTTCAAACAGCCAGAATGTCATCGTTCCGTTTTCGGTGTCGATCGTTGTCTCTCCTTCGAGCGGTTCGTCCATCGAGATCAAGCGGTAGCCGTTCTGCTCCGCGTACGCCTTGACCCCTTCCTTTGCCGTACAGAACACAAGATGGTAGGTTGAGATCGAGCGTTCGTTGACCCCGATATACAGTACATGTTCCGGAATATAGAGCATGACCGGGCAGTGATCTGAATCATAATTGTTGATAAACTCCACCGAGCGAAGCGACATCGAGACACAGCCATCCGGCACGCGCAGCATCGATGTTTCGTCCGTCGCAAACTCGATCAGCACGTCGCCGGCCTTGTTCATCAGGCAGCCTTCTGAAGCGCTGAACGCTTCATTTTCTTCGGACACTTCAAATGCCTTGTTCGCGACGCCGCCAAAGGCATTGAACCCGATATAACGGACATGGGGACCGATCTGAATGATCGAGCGCTCACCGGGAATCGCCTTCTGGGAAATCGCGGACAATTCCACATCGAACGCGAACATGCCGATCTCTTCAAGCGAATCCGGGAGATTCGGGAACGTCAGGCTTTGGCATCCGTAAAAGCCGTAGGATCCGATGACTTTCAAGGAATCCGGGAGCACCACGCCCTCCAGAGCGCACCGCTCGAAGGCTCTCTCCGCGACAGAAACCGTTCCTTCCGGCAAGGTCACCGTCCCCTCCTTCGCACCGGCATAAGCCAGTACGCACTGCCGCTCTTTATCATAGACAAGGGAATCCTGCACGGCGATGCGGCTGTTTTCTCCTTGTCCATCCATGCGGATCTCGGTAAGCTTCGTACAGGCCGCAAAGGCGGCATCCCCGATCTCCGTAACCGACGCGGGGATCACGACCGTCTCCAGCGAGGCACAGTAAGCAAACGCGCCCATTCCGATCTTCTGAAGGCTCTTCGGAAGCTCGATCGCCTGAAGCGACCGGCAGTCCGCAAACGCAAGATGACCGATCGAGGTGATCCCCTCCGGCAGGTTGATCTCCTGCAGTTTAAGGCAATTGCGGAATGCACCTTCCTCGATCCGAACGATGGACTCCGGGAGGGTCACCTTCTCCACCGGGTAGTAACCGTTGCTGGAATAGTAGATCACCTTTCCGAAAACACCGTTCCCGATGATCGTGACCGGCTGATCCAGGACCGTCCCCGGGACTGCGATCTCCGAATCTGTTCCGGTATATCCGGTCAATTCAGCGTGATCTTCATAGACGTAGAAGGTCATCTCGCCCTGCGCGGT
>ONYR01000095.1 GCA_900322165.1 uncultured Eubacteriales bacterium | reverse complement strand
GCTTCGCGAATTCTTGAGGGTTTGTTTGCTTTCCGTTTGGTTAGCGTTCTTTATTATATGCTTTTTGGTGGGTAAAATCAAGGGGCTGTGTTGTTTCTGCTTGTGGCTTGTGTCTGCGTGTATTTTCTTTCTGTTTGGACATCCTGTTTTATTCTTTTGTGTGGGGCGCGAGAGGGATTCCTCTTCTATAATGGTCGCATAAGATCACTTTTCCCGAGCTGTCACTCTTACAAAAAAGGAGATAATAATATGGAACTCAGAGATTTCGTTCCGGTCCCGCCGCTTGATCCGAATGCTCCCATTGTTCTGTCTGTCGAACATTATATCGAAATCAAGGCCGAGGCATGGCCATTCCTGAACAATGCTACGATCCGCAGATCCTCCGCGCTGGCTTTACACAGTCTTTACAGGGACTACTGTTCCTATGTGACCGGCGAGACGAAGGAGGCGCACGACTACAACCATGATTTTCTCAGGAAAGTCTGTGCGATCCTCGTTCAGTATATCAAACAGCCTTATTCCGCGTCCTATTCCTTCCCGGTTCAAAAGCAGCGCACGATTACCGTCGATGTGCCGATGGAGCGCAAGGTAGGCCTTTTTAAGAAGGAAACCTATATCGAAAAACAGACCCGGACAGAAACCTACACGGAGACGCAGACCGTTACCTACAAGGGCTGGGTCCTGGATCGTTTTTATCGGATGGAAGGGGCCGGCGCGGGTGCTTCGTATCTGGTGATCGACTATTGCCTGGGCGCAGACGGCAAGCTTTATACGCTACTTTACGAACAGGGAAAAGGCTTTGATCCTCTGATCATGGAGTGCACCTTAATCACTCCCGGCGTCATCTCCGATACCTATTGCAACATTTATAACCATATCCTTGGGGGCTCTATTGGGGCGCTTGATGCGATTTCCGCTTTCCCGAATCATCCCTCCAGAAAGGTTTCCCGCACACTGGACGGCGATTCCTTTACCGTGAATTTCCCGCTTCAGATCGATGATCCGGCCACGTATCCATATAAGTATCTTGACGGCACACTCGCGCGGATCGTCAAGCTTATGACCGAGGAAGAGAAAGCCGCGGTCCTCGCAGATTATACGATGGACAAGCTTTTTGAGAGGGAAATCGTGTAAAGAGACAGCCTTGCTTCTTGAACAGGTGATCGTCACCTGAATGTGAATAATGCAAAACCGGCGTGATATCGTTCACGCCGGTTTTCTTTTGGCTTTTGAGAGGGCAAGCTCCTCCTGCATTTTTTACCTTAATCTTTCACAAGAATTATCCGTTTTTTTTATCAAAATACGTGTTTTTGTCTCTTATTTTATTTTCTGAAAGTACTATAATACACGCTTGGTATCAATTTGAAAGAAGGTTTAATATGTACGCTCTGTTGACAACAGCGCTCGCCCTGATGGCGGGATTGCTGATGACTCGTGTCTTTAAATTACTGCGTGTTAATTTCCCGGATGTCACGTCCTATCTGCTGGCAGGCCTTTTGGTTGGCCCCTTCGCGCTCGGACGCCTCGGCATTCACGGCCTTGGTTTTAATACCTTTGAAGAGATCGAAAGACTCTCCGTTCTGAAAAATGCAGCGCTTGGCTTTATCGCCTTCTCGATCGGCAGCGAATTTAAGCTTTCTGACCTGAAATCGATCGGTAAGCAAGCCTTTATCATCGGTGTTTTCCAGGCGGTCATCGCCGCACTGATCGTTGACATCGTTCTCATCGCTTTGCATTTTGTTCTCGGCGATTCCGTGCTGCCGGTCTCCGTCTGTATCACGCTTGGCGCGATCGCGAGCGCGACCGCTCCGGCTGCGACGCTGATGGTCGTCCGTCAGTACAAGGCTCACGGTCCGCTGACCAAACTGCTCCTGCCGATCGTTGCACTTGACGATGCGGTCGGTCTTGTCGTTTTCGCGGTCTCCTTCGGTATTGCACAGGCGCTGGAAGGCGGTTCGCTCAGTGTTTACTCCGTTGCACTCAATCCCCTCGTCGAGATCATCGGTTCCCTTGCGCTTGGTGCGTTCATGGGCTGGCTGCTGAGCCTTCTTGAGAAGCTGTTCTTCTCCAACTCCAACCGCATGAGCCTTGTCATTTCGTTCGTACTGATGACCATCGCTCTCTCGTCCGTATCCTTTATGCTTGGTCCCATCACCGTGAGCTTCTCGTCCCTGCTTGTCTGCATGATGCTTGGCACGGTTTTCTGCAACCTTTCCGAGTACTCCGAAGATATGTTCAAGCGCAGCGATAAGTGGACGGTCCCGCTTCTCTGCACCTTCTTCGTTATCAGCGGTGCGGAGCTTGACCTGAGCGTTTTCGCCAAGCCGGCCATGATCCTTGTCGGTGTCGTTTACATTCTTGTTCGTTCGCTCGGCAAGTATCTCGGCGCCAGGTGGTCGAGCGGCTGGATGAAGTGCGAGCCGAAGGTCCACAAATACCTCGGTATTACGCTTCTTCCGCAGGCCGGTGTCGCGCTTGGCATGGTCGTTACCGCCTCTTCCCTTGGCGGCGCGGAAGCCGCAGCGATCCGCAACGTCGTTCTTTTCGCGGTTCTCGTGTACGAGATCGTTGGTCCGTCGCTGACCAAGTGGGCGCTGACCCGTGCCGGCGAGATCACGGAAACCCCCGCCGAAAAGAAAACACGCGAGCGTTTCAAAACACCCGCGTGAAAAAAACTCCATCTTATCCGGAACCTTTATCAGCTGCGATATCGGTTCCGGATTTTTGTTAGCTTGATCCCGTTGTAGATGATCATATATACGTAAATAATGAACATGACCCCGAAAAAGTCGGTGAAAATATAGCTATACACGCCCATCACTCCGTTGATCGCGTTCATCAGGTTGGGAATAATGCAGGAAAAGAAAATGATCGTGAGAGGGATCAGCCGCGTGCGGGCGATCCGCTGCACCATTTCTACCCGGGATTCCCCATCGGAGAACAGCTCGCCATCAGCCTCCGTATCCACGTCGGCCGCCGGCTTCCGGAAATAGAGCCAGCCAACGCACTGCGTAAAGAATTCCCAGCCGAAATCCTGTACCATCTGCATGTAATCCGCTGTCTGTCTCGAATTCTTGTAATCTACGCGATAGATCACGTCTTCCGGCGTGCAGGATTCAAAGGTATAAAAGCAGGGAGGCAGGAATTTGACGAGTTTCCAACCGTCGTTATGCTTCTCTCTCAGCCACTGTTCTTCCTCTTCGTAATCGGCAAGATTAAAAAAATGAATCCATGTTTTATTCATCGATGCTCTCTCCTTTACTGTTTTTATATAACCTTTCGATCCGTTTGATCTCCAGCTCCAGCACTTCCCGTCCAAGCCCGGTCAGCTGATAGAGCTTTCGTTTCTCTTCTTCGTTATAAAAAGCGATCAGCCCGTCCTTTTCCATCTTGGAAAGCGTTCCGTACATCGTACCCGCGCCGAGCGTGACCGCCCCGCCTGTCAGTTTTCTGACCTGCTGACTGATTCCGTATCCATGCTGCGGAGTCTGCAAACAAAAGAGAATATAGAATCCGGACTCGGTCATCGGCACGTAGATCCGCCTGATTTTTTCGTCCATATTTCCTCCTTCATATCACGGCTCGATATATCGAACCTCGATGTACACACTATATCGAGATTCGATATATTTGTCAAGTGTTTTTCGCAGAAATTTCTCGGAAATATGTTTTTTTTGCTGAAATAATATGTTTTGCAGCGTGTTTTCTTTTCTTCCGCCCCCTTCCCTCCATCGGTCAATGGGTTTATGATAGCTCTGACCGAAAATGAAGAAAAGGTGCTGGCCGCCGAACTGGACGGATACACGGACTACATGAAACGCGTGAAATATCGTCTCATCCCATATATTTGG
>ONYR01000044.1 GCA_900322165.1 uncultured Eubacteriales bacterium | reverse complement strand
GTCCCCCCTCACCCGCCCTCATGTTCGGCGCGGTACTCGCTTGGGGTTTTGCCAACGTACTGCTTGAAGACGCGGGTGAAATGAGCTGGGGAGGAAAATGCGAGATATTCGCCGATCGCGGCAGCGCTTCGGTTGGTGTAGCGGAGGAGTCGTTTGGCTTCCTCCGTTTTTTGCTGCATGATGAAGTCTCGCAGTTTGACACCGGTCTCGGTGTGAAATTTGTCGGACAGGTAGGAACGGCTCATGTAAAGAGACTGTGCGAGCGCTTCTGTGGAAATCACTTCCGAAAGATGATGCTGGACATAGTTGGCTACGTTGATGGCGAGCCGGCTCGGGTGCGCGCCGAGGTTGAGCCGCTCGACCCGCTCGGTGTATTCCAGGACCATGTGGTACTGGAGGTTGATGATCTTTTCCGGCGTGTCGAGCCGCTCACAGCTTTGGATATAGAAATCGCTCAGCGAGAAGGCATCGTCCACGTCCAGTCCGCCGCGGATCGCGGCGCGGGAGCAAAGGGTCGCGGTAACGATAAAGGTGTTTTTCAGCTGCCGCAGATGATCTGTGCCAAGAATGCCGCCGCGAATCGCCGGTGCGTTTTCCATCCAGCTCCTCAACGCGGCCGTATCCCCTTTCTGCACGATCCGCATAACTGCCTGCTCCTGGCTGAAAGTGTTGTGCGGCGGCGCGGGAGGGATCAGCTGTCCGTCCCGCTCGATGACCTGTGAGGCGCGGATGGCCCGCAGGCTTTCCTGTTCATCGGTCGTGATCGTTAGATCGCGCAGCTCCAGCTTTTCCCCGTTGACCATATAGTTGACAGAACACAGCATCAACAGCAGGCTCTCGATCGGCATGTTGACGATCGCCTTCATGCTGCGCGCAAACTCTTCCGCCTCGTCTTTCTCAAGTCCGAGCCTAAAGGCAAGCTCTCTCAGCTCCTGAGCCGATATCGAAAGCGCTCTGGTGGGGCCGATGATAAAGCGAATCTCCCCGGAGGTCAGCACGCCATAGTAGAAGAACCGATCTGCCAGATAGTATCCGACATGGTCTTTGATCTCAAAGATCTGCTTTTTGCACAGCTCCATCGGGTCGGCCGGAAGCAGAACAGGGGAATGGTAGAACGCCTGCTCCTCCCCTTTGTAGACCCGCACCGGGATCCCGGATAAGGTCGCGGTCACACGGCAAAGATAACCATAATCAACTGCCATCCAAAGTCTCCTCCGATTCCCTGAGTTGTTTTGCGATTTATCAAACAAATTATAGGATATACCGAACAAATATACAAGGACAAACCTTGATGGATTTGCTATACTACATCTACCAATAATGTAAAAAGAGGTGCGCCATGGGCAAACTCAAGAGAAAAATCGAAAAGTACATTCAGCGGATGATCGACCGCGCCACGAACACCGGTCTCATGCAGGACGAGACGACGGCTGAAGGCGAGAAATACGTTACCCCCGGAATCAGCGAACTGCTGAGAGAAGCCGGTGCGGAGGGCTGCGTGCTGCTTAAAAATGACGGCGCGCTGCCGCTTGCGAAGGATCAGGAGATCGCGCTCTTCGGACGCTGCCAGCTTGACTGGTTCTACGTCGGCTACGGCAGCGGCGGCGATGTCAGCGCCCCGTACGAGATCAACCTTGTCGAGGGCCTGCAGAATGCCGGGGTGCCTCTCAACCAGTCCCTGCTGCAGGCGTATAAAACCTGGACAAGTCAGGAGGAAAACGAAGCGTTTCACGGCTGGTGGGGCCATTGGCCGATGAACTATCCGGAAATGCCGCTCACTGCTTCTCTTGTTCAGGAGGCCGCAAAAACCTCGAAGACTGCGGTTGTCGTTATCGGCCGCGCAGCCGGTGAGGACCGTGAAAACAAGCTCATCAAAGGCAGCTACTACCTCACCGATGAAGAGCGCGCTATGCTTGATCTGGTAACCGCTTCCTTCTCGAAGGTCGTCGTGCTGATGGATATCGGAAACATCATCGACATGGCCTGGTGTGAGGAGTACGGTGACAAGCTCTCCGCAGTCATGATCGTCTGGCAGGGCGGCATGGAGAGCGGCAATGCCGTTGCTGACGTGCTGACCGGCAAGGTGAACCCCTGCGGACGCCTCAGCGATACGATCGCCCGCCGCTACGAGGATTATCCGAGCAGCGCGAACTTCGGCGGACTCGTGTACAACGATTATGCCGAGGGCATTTACGTTGGCTACCGCCACTTCGACAAACATAAGGACACCGTGCTCTGGCCGTTCGGCTACGGTCTGAGCTACACCACATTTGCTCACGAGACCCTCTCTCTGACCCGTGACAGCGGAGAAACCAAGGCGCTTGTTACCGTTACCAACACCGGCTCGCTGTCCGGCAAGGAGGCGGTGTTGCTCTGGTGCGCGGCTCCGGAAGGAAAGATCGACAAGCCTCTGCGCGTGCTGGCAGCCTTTGGAAAGACGAAGGAGCTTGCCCCGGGCGAGTCCGAAACCCTGACCCTTAGCTGCGATGACAAATGCCTCGCCTCCTACGATGAGGCTACGAGCCGCTTTGTCCTTGAGCCCGGCGATTACGTATTTACCCTAAGCGATGCTCCGGAAGGGGCGGCCGCTGGTACGATCACGGTCGATGAGGAAGTCACGGTCGAGCAGTGCGAGCCGCTTTGCAAAAACAGCCACGAGCTGAAAAAGCGCATTCTTGCGCGGATGCCGAAGCCCTTCTTCAAGCGCGGCGCTGAGGGAAACACGCTCGCGGATGTGCGTGATGGCAAGATCACCCTCGAGCAGTTCATCGCTCAGCTGTCCGATGAAGAGCTTGAAGCCCTCACCCGTGGCCACGGAATGATGGGAAGCGATCTCGGTGTTGCCGGAAACGCGGGTGCGTTCTGCGGCGTGCTTCCGAGCCTGCGCGACAAAGGCGTTCCCCCGATCATCACCTCCGACGGTCCTGCGGGACTGCGCCTGAAGCGCTACTGCGCTCTGGTCCCCTGCGGCACCGCACTCGCCTGCACGTTTAACACTGAGCTCATCGAAGCGCTCACGTCCAAGGTCGGTGAAGAGATGGTTCACTACGGCGTTGACGTGCAGCTCGCGCCCGGCATGAACATTCACCGCAACCCGCTTTGCGGCCGTAACTTTGAATACTTCTCCGAAGACCCCCTGCTTTCCGGTAAGATCGCCGCAGCCTTTGTGCGCGGTGTGCAGAGCCAGGGAAAAGCGGCCTGCCCCAAGCACTTTGCCTGCAACAACCAGGAGGTCAAGCGCAACACCAACGATTCCCGCGTTTCCGAGCGCGCGCTGCGCGAGATCTACCTGCGCAACTTCGAGATCATGGTCAAGGAATCCAAACCGCTTGTCATCATGACAAGCTACAACAAGGTCAACGGTGTCTGGAGTCACTACAACTATGACCTGGTGACCTCCGTGCTGCGCGGCGAGTGGGGCTTTGACGGCTGCGTCATCACCGACTGGTGGATGCAGAAGTCCAAGAGTCCGGAGTTCCCGTTCATCCGCGACAACGCATACCGCGTCCGCGCGCAGGTCGACGTGCTGATGCCCGGCGGCGGCTACAGGGACAAGGTATACAAGTCGGACGGCACGCTGCTTGAGACGATCGACCGTCCCGAAGGCATCACCCGTGCCGAGCTGCAGTGGAGCGCGAAGAATGTGCTTGAACTAGCGCTGAGACTGAATAAAACCGTATAAACAACATGAAAACAGGAAATCAACCATGAAAACCATCACACTGCCCGCAAGCCGCGTTCAATCCGCGGATGTAACCAAGAAGGAGCGCTGGCTCGGCTACCTGCTCGGTCCGTGCGGAACGCTACTCTTTAACGCCGTGCTGGCGACCTACCTGAACGTTTTCTATACCGATGTGCTGAAGCTGACAAGCGTCTGGGGCGGGCTGTTCCTGATGGCCTTCCCGATCATCTCCAAGGTCATCGACGCAATCACCAACGTTGTGATGGGCCAGATCATCGAGCACACCCGCACCAAAGAAGGCAAGGCGCGTCCGTGGCTTCTTCTTTCCGCGTTCCTTGTCCCGATCACGGGCATCCTTCTTTTCGCGGTGCCCCGCGCTTCTACGATCGTTCAGGTTATCTGGGTCGCGGTTTCCTACAACCTCTACTATTCGATTGCCGGCACGATCTATAACATGAGCCACGGCCTGATGGTTCCGCTTTCGACCCGTGACACGACCGCGCGCGGCGGGCTCTCGGTCTTTACAAACATCGCGTCGGTCATGGTCAGCGGCATTGTTGTCGCGCTGATCTTCCCGATGGTGATCATGCCCAAGCTCGGTGTTGACCAGTCGAAATGGCTGCTTGTCATGGGGATTCTCGCGGTACTGGCTCTTCCGCTGACAATGCTCGAGTACTTTTATACGAAAGAGCGCATCACGGAAGAGATCGGCGACAGCGAAACCGCCCATCCGATCCGTGAACAGCTTGGCGTGATCTTCCGGGATAAATACTGGCTGCTGCTGTTTGCTTATTATCTGATCTACAACCTGGGTGTCTATTTCAAGAACGCCTCGCTTGTCTACTACTGCAACTATGTGCTTGGAAGCTACAACGACGGCATTACCCAGATGATGGTCTCGGTCATCGGCGGCGTCCCGATGGGCATCGGCATTTTTGCGGTCTGGCCGCTGGCGAAAAAGTTCGGCAAACGCAACGTTACGCTTGTCGGGTTCATTCTCTACGCGGTCGGCGGTGCGATCTGCCTCATCAATCCGCGCAGCATGGTCATCGTGCTGATTGGTCAGTTTATCAAGAACATGGGCGGTCTGCCGTGCGCCTACGTCTTTGCCGCGCTCATGGCGGACATCCTCGACCACATTGAATGGAAATGTGGGTTCCGCTGCGACGGCCTTTCCTCTTCGATCAACAGTATCATCGTGACGGTCATTGCCGGTCTGACTAGCGGCGTGATGAACCTGTGTCTGGCGAAGGCCGGGTACATCGCTCCGGAGTTTGTCGAGGCCACCGGTGAGACGATCGGATTTGTTCAGAATGCCGCGACACAGAACGTGTTCACCTTCTTCTTCCTTGGCGGTGAGATCATTACGGCCGTGCTCCTTGTCGCGGTGCTCGCCTTCCTGAACGTGGAGAAGGTCATCGGCAAAGAACAGGAAGAGATCAAAGCACGCAGAGAAGCGGATCGTTAAAGCAATGGATTTTGGGAGAAACAGCGATGAAAGCTATACGGCTACAAACCGAATATTTAAATAACCCCGTCGGGATCGACCTTGCCTCGCCCCGCCTGATGTGGAACTGTGAGGGAGGGATCCGGCAGACCGCCTACCGCATTGTCTCTGAAAACTGGGACAGCGGCAAGGTGGAAAGCGCCTCGATGCATGCGGTTTATCCCAAGCCGCTTCAGAGCCGGGAGCGCGTGAATTGGAAGATCCTCCTCTGGGACGAAAACGATCAGCCCGGCGAATGGGCTGAGGCCTTCTTTGAAACGGGGCTGCTTCGTAAAGCAGACTGGAAAGCGCACTGGATCACCGGAAATTACAGACCGGAGAAAACGGAGCGTTATGCCGTTGACTGTTTTCGCAAGGCGTTTAAGACGAGCTCCGAAATTCAGGCAGCCCGCCTTTACATCACCGCGTGCGGACTCTACGAGGCCAAGCTGAACGGAGAGAAGGTCGGCGATTTTGTCCTCGCCCCCGGTCTGACCGATTACCGCAAGCGCGTGCAGTATCAGACCTATGATGTCACGGACATGCTCCGATCCGGAGAAAACGAACTGGAGGTGCAGCTTGCGGACGGTTGGTACCGCGGCAGCGTCGGGGCCTGGGGACTGACCAATGAGTACGGAACCGAGACCAAGCTTCTCGCGCAGCTGGAGCTTGTGTATGCGAACGGGCAGACACAGACCATCCTTTCGGACGGTTCCTGGCAATGGTCGAATGACGGGCCGATCCG
>ONYR01000237.1 GCA_900322165.1 uncultured Eubacteriales bacterium | reverse complement strand
CTGATATGCAGACATTGCCTTCGGACGTAGCGGATTTTGAACCGTCTATGGCGCTTTTTGGCGGTGATGACGGACTGGATTTCTATAAAGCACTGCTGAAAGAGCTGGATGTTCATTTGAATGAATCAGGCCGTGCCTTCTTTGAGATCGGGGAGGATCAGGGCGAAGCGCTGAAGCAGCTATCCTGCGAAGTACTTCCGCATTATCATTTTTCACTCTATCAGGACTTATGCCATCACGACCGGGTGGTTGAATTCTACAGAAAGGAGACGGGGGATCATGTTTGAATCGCTGCGAGAATTATCGGACCGATATGATGAACTGAGTGTGCGCCTTGCGGATCCTTCCGTCATGAATGATGCGGCCCTTTGGCAGAAGCTGATGAAAGAGCGTGCCAAAATGGAGGAGACGGTTTTAGCGTACCGGGAATGGAAAGCCTGCAAAGACAGTCAAAAAGATATTGATGATATGCTGACGTTCGAAACTTCTCCGGAAATGGTCGAAATGCTTCGAGAGGAGCTTCAGGCAGAGAAAGAGAAAGAACCCGAGCTGGAAAAGAATGTCATGTTGGCTCTGATCCCGGAAGATGCGGACGATCAGAAGAACCTTTATGTTGAAATTCGCGCGGGGGCAGGCGGGGATGAGGCGTCTCTGTTTGCCGGGGATCTGTTCCGCATGTACGGAAGATATGCGGAGCTTCGAAAGTGGAATCTCTCGGTGACAAGTTTATCTGAGAGTGCCCTTGGCGGAATCAAGGAGATCGTGTTTCGCATTGAAGGAGCCGGCGCGTACGGACGTCTGAAGTTTGAAAGCGGAGTGCACCGCGTGCAGCGCGTTCCGACGACAGAATCCGGCGGCAGGATCCATACCTCGACGGTGACGGTTGCGGTTCTCAAGGAAGCGGATGAGGTGGAGGTGGAGATCGATCCGAATGATCTTAGGATCGATGTCTATCGATCGTCCGGTCACGGCGGCCAGTCGGTCAACACCACGGACTCGGCAGTGAGAGTGACGCATATTCCGACCGGCATGGTCGTTACCTGTCAACAGGAGAAGAGCCAGCTGAAAAACCGTGATCAGGCGATCCGTGAGCTGCGTGCAAGACTCCTTGAGATCGAGAAAGAAAAGCAGCACTCCGCCATCTCCCAGGACCGGAAAAGTCAGGTAGGAACAGGCGAGCGCAGCGAAAAGATCCGTACCTACAATTTCCCGCAAAGCCGTGTCACGGATCACCGGATCGGGTACACGACGCACCGGATCAACGAGATCATGAACGGCGAACTGGATGAGATCATTGACCGGCTTCTCAAAAAAGAGCGGGAAGAAAAGATGGGGAAACTCGGACTGATCTAAACGTTTACAAATAGTTTTTAGATTTTTGCCCAAAAAATATTCACAAGGTATTGTTTTTGTGGTAGAATTTTACAAGATGCGATTAATTCGCGAACGTTTAAGGAGGACAGGCTCATGGAAGTTTATACTGCGGAACAGATCCGCAATGTCGTTTTACTCGGTCACGGCGGCGTTGGCAAGACAACGATCGTTGAGCAGATGGCGTTTGCTTCTAAGGCAACTACCCGTGTCGGCAAGATTTCCGACAAGAACACGATCAGTGACTTCGATTCTGAAGAAACCAAGAGAGGTTTCTCCATCAATATGTCCCTGATTCCGATCGAATGGAAGAGCAGCGGCAAGATGCACAAGATCAACGTGCTCGATACCCCCGGCGATTTCGACTTTGCCGGTGAAGTCAGCGAAGCGCTTCGTGCTGCCGGTGCCGCCGTTATTGTAGTTTCTGCTAAGTCCGGTGTTCAGGTCGGTACTGAGCTTGCTTGGGAAAAGGCTGAAAAGGCCGGTCTTCCCTGTATGATTTTTGTTAACAGCATGGATGATCCGGAAGCGAACCTTGAGCGCGTTCTGGAAGAACTCAAAGAGAAGTTCGGAAACGCGATCGCTCCGCTTCAGGTTCCGTTTAAAGAGAACGGTAAGTTTGTTGGATTCGTCAACGTCCCGAAGATGCAGGGCCGCCGTTTCGTCGGTGACCGTGTCACGGACTGCGAGATCCCGGCCGGCATGGAAGACGAGATCGAGCCTGTTCATCAGATGATTATGGAAGCCGTCGCTTCCACCGATGAAGAGCTTATGGAGAAATTCTTCATGGAAGAGCCCTTCACGCAGGAAGAGATCATGAACGCGATCCATAAAGGTATCATGAGCCGTGAGATCGTTCCGGTTCTGTGCGGTTCTGCTGCCAACGGTACCGGTATCGGCGTTCTGATGAGCGATATCTGCAGCTACCTGCCGAACCCGGTTCAGGTAAGACCTTCCAACAAAACTGTCGACGGCAAGGACGTTCCGTGCTCTGATGATGAGAAATTCTCTTCGATCGTCTTCAAGACGAGCGTTGACCCGTTCCTTGGAAAGATCAGCTACATCAAGGTCCTCAGCGGTGTGCTTCATACCAACGATGTCGTTTACAACGTCAATCGTGAAGCAGAAGCCAAGTGCGGCCGTGTCAGCGTGATCCGCGGTAAGGAACAGATCGAAGTTCCCGAGCTTCATGCCGGTGATATCGGTGTCCTGTCCAAGCTGGCTGTCACCCAGACCGGTGACACGCTTGCCGCGAAGGAATTCCCGGTCGTTTACCCCGGTGTTGAATTTGCTCCTTCTCAGATGTATATGGCGATCGTTCCGAAGAACAAGGGCGATGAAGATAAGATGAACTCCGGTCTGAACCGTATCGCTGAAGAAGATCCGACCGTCCGCATCGTCAATGACGGCGAGATGAAGCAGGAGCTTCTCTACGGAACCGGTGAAAAGCATCTGGACGTTACCATCAACAAGCTGAAGAACAAGTTCAAGGTCGAAGTTGAGCTGAAGAAGCCCAAAGTCTCCTACCGTGAGACCGTACGCGGCCGTTATGAGATCCGCAGCAAGTATAAGAAGCAGTCCGGCGGACATGGCCAGTACGGCGATGTCAACATCATCTTCGAGCCGTCGGGCGATATGTCCAAGCCTTACATTTTCGAAGAACAGGTCTTCGGCGGAAGCGTTCCGAAGAACTACTTCCCGGCTGTTGAAAAGGGTATTCAGGAGAGCGTCGGCGCCGGTGTCCTTGCCGGTTACCCAGTTGTCGGTCTGAAAGCGACCCTGACCGATGGTTCCTACCATCCGGTCGACTCCTCCGAAATG
>ONYR01000326.1 GCA_900322165.1 uncultured Eubacteriales bacterium | reverse complement strand
GCTTTCTTTATCATTTCACTTAGACATCTTGCTTCGCCGCTGTCTCCTTCACAGCGTCTGCTCTAGTGTTGGCCGCTTGCATTTTTCGTACTCTTGCAATGTTCATTTTTCGTGAGTATAATATTTTCCAACAACCATCAAGGAGGCAAAGTGATGTCCGGAAAACGAACCGATTATATTTCCTGGGATGAATACTTTATGGGTGTCGCGCTGCTTGCGGGCATGCGTTCCAAAGATCCCAACACACAGGTGGGCTGCTGCATCGTCAGCCAGGATAACAAGATCTTGTCCATGGGCTACAACGGCCTTCCGAAAGGCTGTTCCGATGATGAATTTCCCTGGGAACGTGAGGGCTCGATGCTTGAGACCAAGTATGTCTACACGGTCCATAGTGAGCTGAACGCGATCCTCAATTACAGTGGCGGAAGCCTGAAAGGCTCCAAGCTCTACGTCTCGCTCTTCCCCTGCAATGAATGCGCGAAAGCCATCATCCAAAGCGGCATTACCGAGGTCATCTACGATTGCGACAAGTATGCGGACACTCCGGCCATCATCGCTTCCAAGATGATGTTCCGCGCGGCCGGCGTCACGCTCACTCCCTATCAGCGTACCGGCAAGGAGATTCATTTTACGGTTTGATATCGTTCTGAAACGCAAGGCGGCCGCCTGCGACTGCGATGGGCGGCCGTTTTCTATGCTTTACAGGGCAGTTTTTGCCCATGACAGTTTATGTACGGAGTTTGACCATGAATTTTGTTTTTATTTCCCCTCAGTTTCCCCACACCTACTGGAATTTCTGCGATCGCCTTCGCCGAAACGGCGTTAATGTTCTCGGGATCGGCGACGCGTCTTACGATTCGCTTGAACCGCAGCTTCAAAACGCGCTGACCGAGTATTACCGCGTCGACAACATGGAAGATTACAGCCAGATGTTCCGCGCGGTCGCCTTCTTCTCGTTCAAATACGGCAAGATCGACTGGATCGAGTCCAACAATGAGTACTGGCTTGAGCAGGATGCCCGCCTGCGCACGGATTTCCACGTGACCTCCGGTGTCATGGAGGATGAGATCGCGTTTCTGAAGGAAAAGCACCTCATGAAGCAGATCTACATCAACGCCGGGATCCCGACCGCGAAGCAGCACATGGTTTCGACACTTGAGGCCGCGCGCGCTTTTATCGCGGAAGTCGGCTATCCGGTCATCGTGAAGCCGGACATCGGAGTCGGTGCAAATGATACCTACAAGCTCAAAACCGACGCAGAGCTCGAAAACTTCTACGCGAACCTGCCCTCCGTCCCCTACGTCATGGAGGAATTCATCGAGGGCAATATTCGCTCGTACGACGCGATTATCGACGCTTCGGGCAATCCGCTCTTTGAGAACATGACCGTCTGGCCGCCGTCAATCATGGACATCGTCATTGAGCAGAAGGATCTCTCCTACTACACGGCCGGTTACATGCCGGAAAACTTCCGCGAGCTCGGCCGCAAGACCGTCAAAGCGTTCGGTGTCAAGAGCCGCTTCGTACATCTCGAATACTTCCAGCTCACGAAGGCCAAGAAAGGTGTCGGCGAGATTGGTGACTATGCTGCGCTTGAAGTCAACATGCGCCCCGCCGGCGGGTATACGCCGGACATGATGGACTTCGCCCATGATCTTGACGTGTACCAGATCTGGGCGGACATGTGCACGTTCAACGAAGTCAAGCACGAGTTCACGGACTCTCACGGCTTCTGCGCCTATGCCGGCCGCCGCGACATCTATCAGTACGTCCATACCCATGAAGAGATCATGGAAAAGTACGCCGGCCGCATCGTGATGCAGGAAGAAATGCCGCCGCTCAACTGGCCGCAGATGGGCCGCTGGATGTACACCGGCAAGCTCCGCACCGAGGAAGAGACCCTCGAATTCATCCGGTTCGTCCAGGAGCGTGTGAAATAACGTGTAAAATTACCGGCTCAATAAGATATAGAATCGGCGTGACCGCAAAGGTCACGCCGATTTCGTCGCTCTATTCTGGTTTTTGTGGGGCAAG
>ONYR01000359.1 GCA_900322165.1 uncultured Eubacteriales bacterium | reverse complement strand
TTCAGCGAATCCTTAAGCCATATATTGTGCTTTCGATTATTCAAATGAATCGCCCGCGTTTCAAAATGCCTGTCGTACCCGCCTTTCGGGACATAAAAAAACGAAACAGGAGGTCGATACCTTGTATCAATCTCCTGTTCCTGATCTGGTTGAGGGGGAAGGGAGTAAAAAAGCTACCTGAAAATAAAGCCTCGCTTCGCGAGGTTTTCGAGACGCTCACGCGCACCCGAGCCGCTGCATTTCGATACGAAAGAGGTTGCGGCTCGGGTGCGCGTCGTTGCGTCTCTCAAACATACAACAAAAACCCCACAGTCCGGCTCAAGCAAGCTTGGCCGTTCTGTGGGTTCTTTGTTGTATGCTTTATTTTCTATTACAAAAGAAGAACCGGTTGTGTTTGACAACCGGCTGAAGTGTTTAATAAGACAACGGGGGGTCCTATTAAACCGAGGTGAGCAATTTCTACCATTCAATGAACGATAGAAGACATCAATTATTATATCCTCTGGTGTCTGTATTGTCAAGCGTCTGACTTTGGTTTTCTTTGCTCTTCGGTTTGGGACCGGTTGGTTTTTCGTTGGGATCTGTTTCGGGTGTGTCTTTGGGGAATCGGACGATGGCTTTGAAGAGGTCTCCGTCGAGTTTGATTTCGAAGCGGGCTCCGATGAGTTCTGCAAGGCTTCTCGCGATGGAGAGTCCGAGTCCGCTGCCTTCGGTATGCCGGGAGAGATCGCCTCGGACGAATCGGTCCTGGAGCTCTTCGGCGGAGATATTCAGCTCGTAATTGCTGACGTTGCGGAGTGTGATGACCGCTTTGTCTTCCTCACCGCCTGTGCTGAGATCCAGGTAGACCCTCGTGCCTCTCTGGGAATACTTCTGTGCGTTGCTGAGAAGGTTTTCCATGATCCGCCAAAGCAGCTGTCCGTCGGTGGTGACCGGTACTTCCGCTTTGGGAAGGGTGGTGACAAGCCTCAGCCCGTTTTGCTGAAGATGCTCCTCATACTCTCCGCTGATCTGCTCTACCATCTCTCTAAGGTCCAGCTCCGCAAGCTCGACGTTGATGTTGCCGGTCGTTGCTTTGGAGGCTTCAATGAGGTCTTCAATGAGCTTTTTCATGCGGATCGATTCGTTCTCGAGCACCGAGAGGTACTGCTTTTGCCGTTCATTGTACTCTTCCGGATTTTCGCGCTTAAGAAGATCCACATAGTTGATGATCGAGGTCAGCGGAGTTTTGATGTCATGGCTGACGTTCGTGATCAGTTCGGTCTTCATGCGCTCGGACTTGATCTGTTCGTTGATCGAGTTCTGGATCACCTCGTCGATGCGGTTCAGATCCTCCGCCTCATCCTTGAAGATACCGTTCATATCTCTTGTGTCGATATGGCCGACGATCTCTCCTTCCGCGAGGCGGTGAATGCGCTCTTTAAGGCGTTCCTGCTGTTTGTAGTACTGATTCAGCAGTACCATAGCCAGGATCATGACGGCCAGCACCAGCAGGACAAAGAAAACGTAGCGCCGCCGGTCCACGATAAAGTATCCGGCTCCGATCGTAACCACGCCAAGGATCACGGCCCAGATCAGCGTTCGTCCGCTCATCTGCCGGTTGCTGTAAAAGTCTTTGGTCTGGTTTTTGACAAGGTCGCCCAGTGTCAGCACCCAGAAGGTGTTCGGGAATGTGTGCGTCTTAAAGCGGATCGCCGTGCTCATGATCGCAAACAGCACCAGCCCCCACAGCACCATCGTTGTCAGCGAGGTGACAACAATGTTAAACAGCAGCGACTCCGAGGTCAGGTCGATGTTGAACACCTCGGTGCCCCAGTTCAGGACCCCGCCGCGCACGGCGACAACGATGATAAACGCAACCGCGATCAGGCCGTAGAGGATGTCGAGCGGCAAAAGGTGCAGTCCGCCCTGCACGATCTCAACCTTTCCATCCGTCTCCTTGTAGCCGGCCGCTGACACCAGGTAGATCGTACTGATGATCATCACCAGCGCGCTGAGAATACAGACCGCGATCCCGCCGTACCGGGCCTTGTAGAGGCTTCGGTACTGCCAGGCGTCCTGTGCATATTCATCGACAACGTTAAACGGATTCAGTACATAGCAGTCGACCTCTACCGTCTCCTTCAGCACGTACTCCGGCACGTCCACTTCAAATTCATAGGTTTCATGGTTGCCGAAGGATTCGCCTTCGTAGGTTGAAAGAACGATCTTTCCGTCGGAGGTCGTGACGACAAAGCGCAGATTGGTCGAGTTCGGGTCAAAGGTGACCTTTTCCGCGTGCAAAAGCGGATAGATCGTCTTGATCTCCGCGTCCACCGTGTCGGTGGAGCGTCCGATCGAGGTCAGGCTCTCCTTCTGGTCCAGGAGCGACTCATAGCGCGTCAGATACACATAGTATTCCTCCGCGATCTCACTCGCGTTGATATGATTCAGACGGCTGATCGAGCCGGACCGGTAATAATCCCAGTTTTCCTGAGAATAGAATCCCGCGGAGATAAAGTAGGCAATGCCCATGAAGGAGGCAGTGGCAAGCGCCATCGCGATCATGCTGACGATCACCGCGATGCTCTTCCGCGGAATGCTTGCTAAATTCGCCGCTGATGCTTTCATTCGATCATCCCACCGTCGATCTTATAGCCCTGACCCCAGACGACCTTCAGATAGCGAGGGTTCGCCGGGTCGATCTCGATTTTCTCGCGCAGGTGGCGGATGTGAACGGCCACCGTGTTTTCCGCGCCGAAGGGATCGTTCGCCCAGACTCGGTTGTAGATGACCTTGGAGGGGAACACTTTTCCCGGCTCGCTCATGAGCAGCTTCAGTATTTCGTATTCCGTCCGGGTCAGCGCTGCCGCTTCCCCATCGACCGTCACAAGCTTCGAGTCATCATTCAATTCAATGTTGCCGACCCGCATCACGGTCTCGTTTTTCAGCGACGCTCCAAGCTGAACATAGCGCCGAAGCTGAGAACGCACCCTGGCGGTGACCTCCACCGGGTTAAACGGCTTGGTAATATAATCATCCGCCCCGAGATTGAGCCCCATCACCTTATCGGCATCTTCACTTTTCGCACTCAGAATAATGATCGGGACGTTGCTGGTTTTGCGGATCTCCTTCATGGCCTCGATTCCGTCCATGACCGGCATCATCAGATCCAGCAGGATCAGATCGAGTGTATGATTGCGGCAGATCTCAAGC
>ONYR01000117.1 GCA_900322165.1 uncultured Eubacteriales bacterium | reverse complement strand
TATGCGGACGCGGCGGAGAGACTGATGGAGCAGGAAGGATGAGTTATCATTTTCAAACGGAAGAAGCGGTCCTTGCCCGGCTTGGCCGCTATGTGGGGATCGAGACGCCGAGCGGAAACCGGGACCAGATGGAAAAGCTGAACGTGCTCATGACGGAGGACCTGGCGGAAGCCGGAGCGAGCGTCGAGCGTGTGGAGCGGCCTTCCGGGGCGGTGCTGAAAGCATCCATCGGTGAAGGCGACAAGCAGATCCTCCTGCTCGGGCACCGGGACACGGTGTTTAAGATGGGCGATCTGGCTCAGAATCCTTACCGGGAGGAGACGCGCGATCGGGAAACCGTGCTGCGCGGACCGGGCGTGCTCGACATGAAGGCCGGCGATGTCATGATCGTGGAGATGATGCGGCATTTTAAGGACCGTTTGCCGGAGGGCTGGAAGCTGACCGCACTTCTCAACTGTGACGAGGAGGTCGGCTCGCATGAGAGTGAGGATCTGATTCGCGAAGAAGCGAAGAAAAGCGTCTGCGCGCTGGTGACCGAGCCGTCGATCCCGGGCATGTGCACCGTCGCCCGGAAGGGGATCGGTGCCTACCGCATCGAGGCGGAAGGGATCAGCGCTCATTCGGGCGTCAACTACGAAAAGGGCGCGAGTGCGATCGAAGCGCTGTGCCATGTGATTTCGGAGATCTACGGGCTGCGCGATCTTTCACGCAGCATTACGATCAACATCGGCTCGATCGAAGCGCCGGGGAAAAACAATATCATCTCGGCTAAGGCTGTCTGCCGCGGCGAGGTGCGATGCTTTGACACCGCCTACATGAAGGAAACGCTGAAGAAGATGGAAGCGATCTGCGAAAACGAGCCGGTTCCGGGCACGAAAGTGAAGTTTATCTATACCGGCGGACGTCCGCCGATGATGCAGTCGGACGCGTCCAGGCGTCTGTTCGAGGCGGCTCAGGCGAGCGCAAAACATCATGGCCTTGAGCTGAAGGGACGGATCCACGGCGGCGGGAGCGACGGATCGTACGTCGCGGACGAGGGCATTCCGGTGCTCGACGGCATGGGCGCGGAAGGCGACGGAGCGCACACCGGAGGAGAGTATGCCCGCAAGGAAACGCTGATGAAGCGGCTGATGGTCTGCTGCGACGTCATTGAAAGCATCATTCAGGGAGAGTGCTGAAAATGGAAATAAAAAGCCGCACCATGGTCGGGTTCGGGATCCGGGAGATCACGCCCGAGGTGATGGTCCCGATGTCCGGCTATGATCTGCGAAGGGCGTGTGCGGAGGGCGTGCATGATCCGCTTGCGGTGCGCGCAATCACCATAGGCGATCCCACCATAGGCGAGGCGCATCCGATCGTGATGATCGCGTTCGATCTGCTGGGGTTCCCTTCATATCACGCGGAGCCGCTGAGAAAAAGGCTTTCCGCTCGGTTTGGCATCCCGACATCATCGATTCTGTGCGGGGCGATCCATACCCACGCGGCGCCGAAGACGATCTTTAACAGCTTTGACTGTTATGATGCCGTCTATGTGGACTACGTGCTCCATCAGGCGGAGGAGGCGGCTGCCCAGGCGATGGCCGAGAGAGAAGTGCGCAGCGTGCGCTATGCCGAAAAAACCGTGGAAGCGGTCGGGTGTTTCCGTGACGTGTTCGCGGAGGAAAGCCGGTTTGCGATGCCAACGCAGACGCTTTGGTTCGAAAAGGAAGACAGTGCACCGATCGCGCTGACCGTCTACGCTTGCCATCCGACCGTGCTGAGCGAAGCGAATCTTTTGATGAGCCGCGATCTGGTGTGGGGCTGCGAAAAAGCCCTGAGCGAGGCGGTCCCGGGAATCAAAACGATCTTCTTTAACGGCGCATGCGCGGATATTTCAACACGATACACCAGGCGGGAATCCACATTTGCGGAAGCCGAGCGGCTCGGAACGATCTGGGCGGAGGCGATCGCGGCGGGGCGTGCGGAGGCGAAGCCGGTGGGGGATGCGGATCGGACGGCGGTCCTGGCCGAAAACGTCTATATCCCTCCGGCGGAGTTTTTTACCGGTGAGAAGCGCGCGAGCGTGCTCGCGTATCTGAAAAACAAGATCGATACCTGCGAGGACGAAAGACGCCGCAGGGAATATATCTCCTGCGCCTTGGTGCTGGAGAGGAAGAATTACGGACTCGGCGCGGACGGAAGACCGCGCGGCGGAGAGAACGTATACGTGGCTGCAGCGCGCTTTGGCGATGTCCGACTTGTGTTTCTTCCCTTTGAATATGCCCAGAAGGACGCGGCCTTGCTGAAAGAGGACGTGGAAAAGGCTTTCGGCGGGCATTGCATCGTGGTCTGCTACAGCAACGGGTACGATGGGTATCTGCCGTCCGGGCGGCCGCTCGATCAGGACAGCGGCTATGAGGACATGGCCTCGGGCTACCGGAGCGATGCGAAGGAGCTGACAAGAGAAGCCTTAATGGGTCTGCTCACGAAGCTGATTTAGGAAACGGTTGAAAAGACGAGCCCAAATGATTACAATAGATGAAACTGTGCCAAGAGCCGAGCGGGGTGCTCGCGTTGTGCGTTAGTACTCTGCACGGGAAAGAGGCAGCGTGGGAAAGGAGTGGATTCTTATGAACATGGAATACTTGAGTGAGATCCGAAAATTGCTGGACCATGTCGAGGCGAACGTGGCACCGGTGATCGATGAGGTGAGCGCGGTCTGCGCGAAGTCGATCGCGGAGGGCGGCATGCTGTACTTCTTTGGAACCGGCCATTCCCACATGATCTCGGAGGAGCCGTTCTACCGCGCGGGCGGGCTTGCGGCGATCTCCCCGATCCTTAAGAATTTCCTGATGCTACATGAAGGCGCAGCCGTCTCGAGTACGTACGAACGTCTCGAGGGCGTGGGTGAGATCGTAATCAAAAACAGCGGGATCCAAAAGGGCGACGTGCTGTTTGTGATCTCGAACTCCGGGCGCAACGCGGCCGGGATCGAAGCGGCTTTGACAGCCAAAGCAATCGGGGCTGCGACGGTTGCGATCACGAGCCTGAACCATACGAAGGCGGTCACGAGCCGCCACGTGAGCGGCAAGCGCCTCTTTGAGGTGTGCGACTATGTGCTCGACAACGGCGGTGTGCTCGGCGATGCCTGCCTGCATCTGGAAGGCCTGCCTGAGGGACAGATGATCGCGCCGACCTCGACGGTCATTGACGCAACGATCGTCAACATGGTTACGACCGCAACGATCGAAAAGCTTTTGGCGATGGGGATCCAGCCCCCGATCTTTACGAGCGCGAACACCGATGAGGGTGACCGCAAAAATGCGGCCATCATCGCGGAATACAAGAAACGTGTACCGTTCCTGTAAGACGGACGCCAAAGAGCAGTTAGTTTGAGCAAGATAGGGAGAGTTTGACGATGATCGGAATTATCGCGGCCACCGTGCAGGAGCGCGAGGCGCTTTGCAAGGCATTCGGGGCCGAGGCTAAGGGACCGATGGAGTATGTCCGCGGCCGCATGGAAGGGAAAGACGTTGTGCTCGTGCAGGCCGGGATCGGCAAGGTAAACGCGGCACTCTGCGCGCAGAAGATGATCGATCTGTATCAGCCGGAGGCGATCATCAACGTTGGCGTTGCCGGGGCGCTGGATCCGGACCTTCATGTGGGCGATCTGGTGATTTCAAGGGATGCGGTTCAGCATGACTTCGATACCATGTATTTCGGAGACAGTCCGGGATATGTGTCGGGGGTCGGGCTGAGCATGCCGGCGGATCAGGCGCTTATGGAAAAGGCGGAGAAGGCAGCTTCGGCGTTAGGCCTTTCTTACCGCATCGGGCGCGTTGCCTCCGGCGATCAGTTTATTGCGTCCCCGGAGAAAAAAGAGTGGATCGCTACCACGTTTCAGGCTTCCTGCACGGAAATGGAAGGCGCAGCGATCGCTCAGGTCGCGCTGCTCAATCAGGTTCCGTTCCTGATCATCCGTGCGATCTCTGACGGAGCGGATGATGGGGCGCCTGTGTCCTATTATGAGTTCGTCGAGATGGCCGCGGAGCGCGCGGTCAAGCTGATCGACGCGATGCTGAAGTCTTAATCGTTACAAAGCTGAAGGCATGATCGAACGTGCCATCATAAAAGATCGGACAGGCACTATCATATTTTAATGTAAGAGAGGTATTCATCATGGCAATTCTCGTGACAGGCGGAGCGGGCTACATCGGTTCTCACACCTGCGTGGAACTGTTAAACGCAGGCTATGAGGTCGTGGTCGTTGACAATCTGTACAACGCGAGTGAAAAAGCGCTGGAGCGCGTCGAGGAGATCACGGGCAAGACCCTGAAGTTTTACGAAGCGGATCTTCTGGACAAGGGCGCGCTGAAGGCGATCTTCGACGCGGAAAAGATCGATGCGGTCATCCATTTTGCCGGCTACAAGGCGGTCGGAGAGTCGGTGCAGAAGCCCCTTGAGTATTATGAAAACAATATCGGCGGGACGCTGAATCTGTGCAACGCGATGCGTGAGCACGGGGTCAAGAACCTGATCTTCTCCTCTTCCGCGACTGTGTACGGTTACCAGAAGGTCATGCCGATCAGCGAGGAGTCCGAAAAGCAGCCCGCGACCAACCCGTACGGCTGGACGAAGTGGATGATCGAGGAGATCCTCAAGAGCGTGAACATTGCGGATCCGTCCTGGAACGTGATTTTGCTGCGCTATTTCAACCCGATCGGTGCGCATGAGAGCGGCCTCATCGGCGAGGATCCGAAGGGCATTCCGAACAACCTTGTTCCGTATGTGGCGCAGGTAGCGGTCGGACGCCGCGACTTTGTCCATGTTTACGGCAACGATTACGAGACGCCCGATGGTACCGGCGTGCGTGATTACATCCATGTCGTTGACCTTGCGAAGGGCCATCTTGCAGCGCTTGGCAAGCTGAAGGATAAGCCGGGCGTAGTCGTCTACAACCTCGGAACCGGCCGCGGCTACAGCGTGCTGGAAGTCATCAAGGCGTTCTCCGAGGCCTGCGGCCACGAGATCCCGTACCGGATCGAGCCGCGCCGCGCAGGCGACCTGGCGTTTGTCTACAGCGACCCCTCCAAGGCGGAGCGCGAGCTTGGCTGGAAGGCGCAGTATGATATCGCGGACATGTGCCGTGATTCCTGGAACTGGCAGAGCAAAAATCCGAACGGATACAACGAAGAAAATGAAGCGTAATTCAAAATTGGTATTTATGACCGGCGGCGGTACGGCCGGTCACATCTTCCCGAACCTCGCGCTCGCGGATGAGCTGAAAAAGGACGGGATCGCCTGTGAATATCTGGGCCGTCCCTATGGTATCGAAGCCGGGATCGTTAAGGAAACCGGCATGCCGTTCCACAACATGAACTCGGGCCGGCTGCACCGCAGCTTTGACCTGGACCTTCTGCGGACACCGATTCGCATGGGCGTTGGTGTGTTTCAGGGGATCTATCACATCCTGAAGCACCGCCCCGGCGCGATCTTCTGCAAGGGCGGATTCATGAGCTGGCCGGCTGCGGTAGCTGGGTGGCTGACTTACACCCCGGTCATTCTGCATGAGTCCGATCTGACTCCCGGACTGGCGAACAAGCTTTGCGCGCCGTTTGCCAACCGTCTTTGCGTGACATTCCCCGAAACCCTGAAGCATCTTCCCGAGGGCAAGGCGGTCTACACCGGAACGCCGATTCGCGAGAGCTTAACGCAGGGAAGCCGCGAAAAGGGATTTGAACTGACCGGCCTTGACCCGAAGGGCAAGCCGGTGCTGATGGTCGTAGGCGGATCGCTGGGAGCCGGAGCGCTCAACGATGCGGTGGATCAGTACTTTGACCTCCTGATGGAGCATTTCCAGATCCTTCACCTTTACGGAAGCTACAGCGACTATGAGGTGAAGCATCACGCAAAGGGTTATTTCCCGCTCCAGTTTGCGAAGGATGAGCTGCCGGATCTGTTTGCGATGACCGATCTGGTGCTGAGCCGTGCGGGTTCGAATGCGATCAACGAATTCCTTCTTTTGAAAATGCCCAACGTCCTGGTACCGCTGCCGACGGAAAACAGCCGCGGTGACCAGATCCTGAACGCCGAGCAGTTTGAGGCGCAGGGCTTCAGCTACCTGCTGCGCCAGGAGGACATCACCGAAGAGTCGCTGATGAAAGCGCTCGAGACGGTCTACACCAACCGCGACCGCTACCGCAAAGCGATGGATATCAAGGCGAAAAACGGCACGAAGGAAGTAGCCCGGATCATCAAAAAACAGCTGAAAAAGTCAGAATAAACATGCACCAGCCGCTCGCTTATTGAGCGGCTGTGTCTGCCTCAAAGGAGGACGGAAAATGGTCAGCCTGGAATTAAAGAAAAAAGTCGGTCAGATGCTGATGTGCGGATTTCCCTCCGCGTATGTGGATGATCAGGCGCGTACCTTGCTGGAGAAATACTACGTCGGCAACTATATCTACTTTGCCCGCAACATCACGGGAGCGGAGCAGCTTGCCGCGCTTTCCAAAGAGCTGAGCGACATGGTCTATGACGCGCTTGGCGCCGCACCGTTCCTGACACTCGATCAGGAGGGCGGCATTGTCAGCCGTTTGGTGGAGGGGGCAGCGCTCTATCCCGGTGCGGCTGCGGTTTCCGCCGCGACCAGGCTGACCGACGAAGACCTTACACGTGTGCGCCGTCTTGGGCGTAACGCCGGCGACATCCTGCGCAAATGCGGAATCAACATGGACCTCGCGCCGGACATGGACACCAACATCGAACCGGCCAACCCGGTCATCGGAACCCGCTCTTACGGGGACGATCCCGAGCGGGTCGGCGCGGTCGCTTCGGCCATGATGCTCGGCATGAAGGATGCGCTTGTCGCGGGCGTGATCAAGCACTTCCCGGGCCACGGCAACGTCGTTTCCGATTCGCACCTTGGGATTCCGGTCAACGATACCGAGGAATCGGTGCTGAACGAGACCGAGTTCAAAGCGTTCGAGCTTGGCATCCGCGCAGGCGCGGACGCGGTCATGTCCGCCCACGTGCGCTACACGAAGGTAGATCCGGATAATCCGGGAACCCTTTCTCACAAGATCCAAACCGAGCTGCTGCGCGGAAAGATGGGCTTTGAGGGCCTATCCATGACCGACTGCCTCGAGATGGACGCGATCGCGGTAACCTACCCGAGAGGCGAAGGCGCGGTGCGCGCGATCGAAGCCGGCGTGGACATCCTGACGATCTCCCACACCATGAAGGCGATCTCGGAAGCGGCCGAGGCGATCTATGCCGCGCTCGAGTCCGGTCGCCTGAGTGAAGCACGGATCGACGAATCCTACCGCCGGATCATGGAGACGAAAGCGCGCATGCATCTTCTTGAGCGTCAGGAGATCGACCCGAAGAAGGCCATGGAAGCGGCTTTCAACCCGGAATACCTGCAGCTCGCGGGCGAAATCTCCGCAGACGCGCACACCCTGCTTTGCGGAAGCTTTGACACGGATCTTTCCTCTCCGAACGTCCTTGTCGCCGCACCGCCGAGCCGCGCAGTCACGGGCGTGGAGGACATGGATCCCCTGTCGCTGACCGCCCTGCTGTCAAAGAAGGGCATCTGCGGCATCGAGATCCCGATGCAGGGAGACGCAGCGGTGGAGCCTTACACGGAAACAATCGACCGGATGATCGCGGAAGGAAAGGATCATGTCATCCTCGCCCTTTACAACGCACGCTTCCGCAAATCGCAGGAAGCGATCCTCAGACATCTGGAAGCCAAGCCGGTCCACCTCGATGTCATCCTCATGGGCGCACCCTACGACCTCTCCCTGATCCACCGCGCCGACTCCGTCATCTGCGCCTACGAATACACCCTCCTCAGCGTCAAAAC
>ONYR01000006.1 GCA_900322165.1 uncultured Eubacteriales bacterium | reverse complement strand
GGGACGTTTTTACGGACTGACGACCTTGTTCGAGATCATCCGCACCGAGGGAGAGGAGATCCCCTGCGGTCGCATCGCGGATTCCCCACGCTATGAATACCGCGGATTCATGCTCGATGTCAGCCGCCATTTCTTCACGGTGGATGAGGTTAAAAAGATCCTCGATGAGATGGCTGCGGTGAAACTGAACGTTTTCCACTGGCATCTGAGTGATGATCAGGGCTACCGTATCGAGAGCAAGCGTTTCCCGAAGCTGAACGAGGTCGGATCGAGACGGATCGAGCCGGACGGAAGCGAGAACGCAGGATATTATACGCAGGAGGAGATCCGGGATGTAGTGGCCTACGCTGCTGCGCGTCACATTGACGTGATCCCCGAGATCGATCTGCCGGGCCACACGTCCGCGATCGTTGCGGCTTATCCTGAGCTTTCGTGCGATGGAACGCCGGGCAGCGTGAAAAACTGCGGCGGAATCTATACGCATATCCTCAGCCCGGGCAAAGATGAGGTACTTACTTTCCTGTATGAGCTGCTCGATGAGGTCACGGAATTGTTCCCAAGCCCGTATTTCCATATCGGAGGCGATGAAGCGCCGAAGTCCGAATGGAAGGCAGATCCGCTTTGCCAGGCGCGCATGAAAGCTGAGGGACTGGAAGACGAGGAGGCTCTTCAGGGCTGGATGACCGATAAGCTCATCGCTCATCTGAAGACGCTCGGCAAGACCACGATCGGCTGGAACGAGATGCTCTACGCCGGACCGCGCGAAGGGGCGATCGGGCAGTATTGGCAGGAGATGGGGCCGACAAAGATGGAGGCACCGATCAAGGCGGGACAGCCGTTCATTTTCTCGAACAGCGGAGCCGCTTACTGCGATTATCCGTACGCGATGGTCACCCTGATCGGAACGTACAGTTTCGGAGGAAAGGCGAAGGATCTGACGGTACCCGAGGAGCAGATCCTCGGACTGGAGATTCCGGTCTGGACGGAACATATCGAGAAAACGGACCATCTTGAACGTCAGATCTTCCCGAGAATTCAGGCAGTCGCCGAGAATGCGTGGAGCCGCGAGAAGAACTTCGAGAGCTGGAAAGCCCGCATGGGTCTTCGCGAAAGCTATCTGAAGGAGAAGGGATATGCCTTTACCCCGGTGGCCGAGGCGGATATCCGCGGCGACAAGGGAATCGAAGCGTTCCTTCATGCCATGGGAGAGTTCGCAAAGAGCATGAAGGGCCCGGTCAATCTCCCGGAGGAGATGCTTCAGGCGATCAACATGATCCGCGAGAGCATGACGCGGGAGTGGATGCAGTATGCTTATTCAGAGGAACAGATCCAAACGGTGCTGAAGCTTGAGGAAGAAGCGATGAAGCAAATGTAAAAAATTCCCATTTGGGTTATTCCATTGGATAGGTTTTCTGTTATAATGAATTTAGATTTCGTAAATCTGCACAACGAAAGGGGAACTTTATGGGACTTATTAAAGCACTCACCGGTGCCGTAGGCGGCACCTTAGCCGATCAGTGGAGAGAGTTTTTCTATTGTGAGGCTCTTCCGAAAGATGTCCTGATGAGAAAGGGACAGAAGCAGACCACTAGTCGTTCCTCCAATACGAAGGGCAACGACAATATTATTTCCAACGGTTCCGGTATCGCAGTCGCCGACGGTCAGTGCATGATCATCGTCGAGCAGGGACGTATCGTTGAGTTCTGTGCCGAGCCCGGCGAATTCACCTATGATACCTCCACCGAGCCGAGCCTTTTCTCCGGCAACCTTGGAGACAGCATCAAGAATACCTTCAAGACCCTCGGACGTCGTATCGCGTACGGCGGCGACACCGGCAAGGATCAAAGAGTCTACTACTTCAACACCAAGGAACTGATGGACAATAAGTTCGGTACCCCGAACCCGATCCCGTTCCGTGTCGTTGACTCCAAGATCGGTCTTGACATCGACGTTTCCGTCCGCTGCTCCGGCGTTTATTCCTACAAGATCGCTGACCCGCTGCTGTTCTACACGAACGTTTGCGGCAACGTTACGAGCGAGTTCCGCCGCAGCGAGATCGACAACCAGCTGAAGACTGAGTTCATCTCCGCGCTGCAGCCGGCCTTCGGCCGTCTCTCCGAGCTTGAAATGCGCCCGAACCAGATCGTGACTCATACCAACGATCTTGAAGCTGCACTGAATAAGGAACTTTCCGAAGAGTGGGGCGAGAAGAGAGGTCTTCAGATCGTCAGCGTTGCGCTTGGCAGCGTTACCCTTCCCGAGGAAGATCAGGAGCTCATCAAGCAGGCTCAGCGTACCGGCATGATGCGCGATCCGAACATGGCAGCCGCTACGCTTGTCGGCGCTCGGGCAGACGCGATGAAGACCGCTGCCGGCAACTCCGCAGGCGCAATGACCGGCTTCATGGGCATGGGTATGGCTATGAACGCAGGCGGCGGTGCAGGCCTTGAGCAGAACCTCTTCGCGATGGGTCAGCAGCAGCAACAGCAGCAGCCCCAGTACCAGCAGCCTCAGTATCAGCAGGCTCCGGCTCAGGCGCCTCAGGCTCCCGCAGGCAACACCTGGACCTGCGAGTGCGGCGCTGTCAACACCGGCAAGTTCTGCAACGAGTGCGGCAAACCGCGCCCGGCAGCCGCTGAGACCTGGACCTGCGGCACCTGCGGAACCGTCAACACCGGTAAGTTCTGCGCAGAGTGCGGAGCACCCCGTCCTCAGAAGATGACGGCTTGCCCGCAGTGCGGCAACCCGATCGAGAACCCGGACAATCCTCCGAAGTTCTGCCCTGAGTGCGGATTCAAGCT
>ONYR01000005.1 GCA_900322165.1 uncultured Eubacteriales bacterium | reverse complement strand
TTTGACAGCCGCGAGGAGAGCGATTATCTCCCGCACAACTTTACCAGGAACTGTGTCGCCTATACCGGCACGCACGATAACGATACGATCATCGGCTGGACGCAGACCGCTGCCAAGGCAGACGTTGAATTTGCCAAGAAATATCTCCACGCGAACCATGACGAAGGCTTCAACTGGACCATGATGCGCGCGGCCATGATGTCCGTAGCGGATACCTGTGTGCTGATGATGCAGGACTTCATGGGCCTTTCCAGCGATGCCCGCATCAACGAGCCGGCCACGGTCGGAAGCAACTGGCAGTGGAGGATCGACGGCGGCTGCATCAACGACTGGCTCGCCGAGATCATTCGCGACAACACCAAGATGTACGGACGAATCCCCAAGGCCAAGCTTGAAGCTGAAAAGAAAGCGGAAGAAGCAGCCAAGGCTAAGGAAAAAGCCGAAGCGGAAAACGAAACGGCGGAGTCCGCGGACACAGAAGAATAAAAGATAAGAGCCACTGACCCTATGGTGATATGCTACCCCCAAGGAGGACACCAGGATCAGTGGCTCTTTGTGTGTTTTCTTACCGCCTGCACTTGCAAGCGCAAATAAAAATCCCTTCAAGTCCGCTTGAAACGGATTTGAAGGGATCGAGCTTCTGATCGGATTCGAACCGATGACCTACGCATTACGAGTGCGTCGCTCTGCCGACTGAGCCACAGAAGCACTTACAGCCTGATTATTCTACCGTATTCTGCCGTTTATGTCAAGTCCTTTTTGGCAGATTGTCAGTTTGACTTGTAACCCTTTAGCCCTTATAATGGCTAAGCTTATATCGTTTCACTTGGAACAGGAGGCGTTCAGTAATGGAGCTTACAAATATCCTCATCGGTCAGTCCGGTGGCCCGACCGCCGTCATCAACAGCACGCTTGCCGGAGCTGTAGCTGCGGCAAAGGAGTCGGGCAAGATCGGTCATGTGTACGGCATGCTGAACGGAATCAAAGGGTATCTCGAGGGCAGGAAGACAGATCTTCTTGATCTCACCGAGGAGGAGCTTCGGTTGCTGAAAACCACGCCGGCCGCTTATCTCGGATCCTGCCGCTTTAAGCTGCCGAAAGAGCTGTCGGATCCGCTGTACGCGGAGATCTTCAGAAGGCTGGAAGAGGATAACATAGGTTATGTACTCTATATTGGCGGCAACGATTCGATGGATACGGCGGACAAACTGTCGCAGTACGCGGCATCGGTCGGATCGGATATCCGTATCATCGGTGTACCAAAGACGATCGACAATGATCTGACCGGGACCGATCATACCCCCGGCTATGGCAGTGCCGCGAAGTTTGTGGCTGCGCAGGTGAGGCAGATCGTACTTGACGCAGAGGTCTACCGTCAGGATGCGGTAACGATCGTCGAGATCATGGGCCGTAATGCCGGATGGCTGACCGCGGCCGCTTCCTTGGCAAGAAAGTATGAAGGGGACAATCCGGTGCTGATCTACCTTCCGGAAGTGGATTTTGATCCGGAAGATATGCTTCGAAGAATACGAGAGGCGCTGAAGGAGCGTCACGCGGTGGTCGTCTGCGTTTCCGAAGGCATCCATGACAAAGACGGTATTTTGATCTGTGAACTGACCCAGGGTGTGACAAAAGACGTCTTTGGCAATAAGCAGCTGTCCGGGTGCGGAAAAGTAATCGAGCAGATGGTACGCGTACGTCTGGGCGTTAAAGTGCGCTCGGTCGAGCTGAACGTGACGCAGCGCTGCAATGCCGTGGAAGCCTCGCTTACCGATGTCGAGGAGGCATTTGAGTGCGGACGTCAAGGTGTTTTCGCGGCTTTGGAAGGGAAAACCGGCTGCATGATCTCGATGGAGCGCGAAGAAGGCGAGGAGTACCGAATCGTCTACACGGCCAAGCCGGTCGGAGAGATCAGTAACGAAGTGAGGGGAGTTCCCACGGAGTGGATCACGGAGGACCTTGCCGATGTCAAAGAAGCGTTTGCCGCTTACGCGCTGCCCCTGATCCAAGGGGAATCGAGACCTCCGATGAAGGACGGACTTCCGGTCTTTCTGTACCGAAAGGATCCGAATCACAAAGCGTAAAAGATCCTGCAGCACAAAACAGAACAGATATCAAAAGAGGCGCCCAGCTGAATGCTGAGCGCCTTTTTGCTTGGAGGAAAAGGAGTACTACACGGGTGAAACGGACTTCGACAAAGGCGCAGCGATCCTTAGGGAGCGCTATCCGAACCTGAAGATCCTTTGTGTCACCGCCGGCGCGCAGTGCTCAGCATCCGATGAATTCCTTGACCGCGGCGTTGTGGATCTGGTGGCGCAGCCGTGTGAGTCTTCCTTCCGAGCGGGAGGGATAAACGCGGTTGGTAAGGTAAACGACGTAGAGACCGGTTTTGGCATCAACGGCGATCGAGGTGCCGGTGTAGCCGGTGTGGCCGAAGCCGTCGTTGCCGAACAGATCGCCGAAGAAGGTAGCGGAGGGGCCGCTGAGCTGGAAGCCGAGTCCGCGGTTTTCATCAAGTCCGGGCGTATAGTTGACGCGAGCGATATCCATCAGGCGCTTGGTGACAAGGGGCTCTCCGTCTTTGGAGAGCATCGCTGCAAAGAGCTCGAGATCATGCAAAGTCGAGAAAACACCGGCGTTGCCGGAAACACCGCCGATAAAACGAGCGTTTTCATCATGGACGACGCCCGGGATGCCTTCATAGAACAGGCTTTTGACTTCGGTATAGGCGATGGTTTTATCCTCACTCGCCTTATCATTTCCGCGGTACTGAGTATCCTTCATGCCGAGCGGATCGAAGGTCCATTTTCGAGCCATCTCATCCAGCGGCATGCCGGAGAGCTTTTCCAAGATCTTGGCAAGCGTGATGTAGCCCATGCAGCTGTAAGTGACATTGGTTCCGGTGGGATATACGAGCGGAGTGTTTAAAATGCAGTTCAGCACCTCGGACGGATCCGTCAGCTCTTTCCAGAGCAGGATCTCCGCGGGCAGGCCGCTGGTATGCGTCATCAGGTTTTTGATGGTGATGCGCTTTTTATCCTCAGGACAATGATCGAGCAGCTCGCCGAGGGTATCCTCCAGGCAGAGATCTCCATTTTCGATCATGTGGAACGCCGCGAAGGTTGGGCCGAGGATCTTGGAGCAGCTGGCCATATCGAATTTGGTATTTACGGTTACGGCTGCAGCATCCGGCTCATAGGAGACATGACCGGCCGCTTTTTCAAAGAGCACCCGATCGCCTTTGCCGATGGCGATTGCCCCGGCCGAATAGATCTTCTGCTCAAGGCCGAGATCAAATAAACGTTCAACGTTGGAAATACCGGTATTAACGGAAGACATGGAAAACTCCTTTCTCACTGGGAAATCTTTCCCATGATGACCGGATGTTGGGCACCGGTCGCAGCCGGAGCGTTGTTGCAGACGCTGTGGATGCATTCGTTCGCGAGAAGGGCGAAAGCAACCGCTTCCTTCGCGGCGGAATCAAAGCCGAGATCCTCATTGGTCATGACCTCAACGTCCGGCAGGCAGAAGCGAATATCCTGCATCAGCGTCTGATTGAGCGAGCCGCCGCCCCCGATGATGAGGCGGTCAGGGCGGATCGGGCAGAGATGGTTGGCCGAGTGTGCAATGCACGAAGCCGTAAACATCGTGACGGTCGCAAGAATGTCTTCGCCGGAAAGCCCGAGGGAAGCGCCAATCGCCATGATGCGGTCTACGTAGTCATTGCCGTAATACTCGCGCCCGGTGGTCTTCGGAGGCTTAACGGAGAGGTAAGGATCTTTCATCAGCTCAGAAAGAAGCGCTTCGGAAACATGACCGGAAGCGGCCATCTTTCCGCCGTCATCGTAACGAAGACGGCCGTTGGTGATACGCGCGATGACATTATCGATCATCATATTGCCCGGGCCGGTATCGAAGGCGGTCAGGTCCTCAAGCTTACCGCCCGCGGGAAGCACCGTGATATTGCCGATGCCGCCGATGTTCTGCAGACCGACGTTGCAGGATGGATCACTGTAGAGAATGTATTCGGTGTAGGGAACAAGCGGAGCGCCAAGGCCTCCGGCGGCCATATCACGGACACGGAAATCGGAAACCGTGATCGCGCCGATCCGCTCCACAAGAACGGAAGGCTCGCCGATCTGGTAGGTGGCGCGGATGGGTCGTCCGAGGTATTCCTCAGCGATCGGAACATGGTACAGTGTCTGACCGTGGGTTCCGATAAGATCGATATCTGAAAGCGCAACGCCCGCTTCCTTGCAGAGCATTTCGCAGGCATCGGCGAAAAGCTCGCCGAGCAGCACATTCATGAGACACAGTTCTTTGGAACCGCCGAAATCACCCGCAGCAATGCGCAGAATGCGCTCGCGGACTTCTTCCGTATACGGGGGCGAGACAAAGGCCAGCTGACGGACACGGGTGTTGATTCCATGGCCGGTGATCTCCACCAGCACCGCGTCGACACCGTCAGCGGAGGTGCCGCTCATCAGTCCGATGACGAGCTTTTTTTCTTTCTTCATGATGTCTGAAAGCATGCGTTGACCTCCGAAAAGATTTGGGATATACTGTTGCTATTTAATAACAATCCACTATAAATGTCAAGAAAGGAAGCGCAAGTGAGCTATCAACGACTCGATGAGCGAAAAGCAGGGGAAGCGCTCCGTTTGTTTAATGAAGCAACGCTGAGAGGGGAACAGTATTACAGGCCGCTTGATGAAAGCGGTTTTGTTTCGCTGCTCCTGACGCCGGTCAAACAAGGCGATGAGGTGTTTGCGTTCTGCGAAATCGAAAATGAGGTCATGAACGGCTTCATCATCGGCCACTTCGACAGTGGGATCAAGCGGTATTTTCTGACCATGATCGAAGTCGAGCCTTCGATGAGGCGAAAGGGAATCGGGCGCGGACTGCTGAACTGTCTTCAGGAGCAGATGGAAATCGATGCCTTTGAGCGCGGGCTGAAGCTGGAGATGGAAGTCTCATACTTTAACCCCGTTATGCTGAGCTGGGATCTTCCCGAGACGGATCATCATTTCCACAATAACGCGCAGGGCGTGCTTCTCGGGTCACCGGCTCATCTGTTCCTGAAAAACAACGGGTTCAGAGACTTTGACTGCCAGAACAGCTACCATCAGTGCTTCGCGGATTACAAGTGGCCGGAAGAGGCCATGGCTGTCTATGAGAAGCGGATGGCGGATCGAGGCCTTACGATCGAGTTTTACGATCCTGCACGGCACACGGATTTTGATGATCTGGTCAAGGATCTGAACAATGATCTGTGGAACTGGCAGATCCCGGCAGAACTTGCCAGAAAGGGCGGCCCAAGGCCGATGCTGATCGTGAATGATCACGGCAGAGTCGGTGGCTTTGCCGGCCCGATCGTCGTAGAGCCGTCCGGGCGAGCCTGGCTGCTTGGGCTGGCGGTCCACTCCAGATGCCGCGGATGCGGCTGTGCTTCGGTACTGTTTAACCGCATGTGCGAGGAATTTCGCCTGGCGGGAGCGGAGTATATGACATTTTTTACAGCGGAAGGCAATTTTGCCCGCAACATCTATGAAGGTGCCGGCTTCCGCATTCATGTCTCATGGGCGAATGCACGCCGGTTGGTGGTGAGATCTTGAAACAGCTGGAATTAAAAATCGAGAGCGGACTTGGCGGACGTGAGATCGCACCGGAGAATATCCGGCCGCTGTCTCTGGCTTATGTCGGGGACACGATCCTCGATCTCTACGTGCGCACCAGGCTCGTATCGGAAACGACGCTTCATCCGAAAGAGCTTCATCAGAAAGCTTCTGCGGTCGTTAATGCGGCCGCGCAAGCGCGCATGGTCAAGCTCCTGATGGAGGATCTGACGGAGGAAGAAAAGGAAGTTTTCCGAAAAGCCCGCAATCAGCATTCGGGAACGATCCCGAAGAACCAGTCCCCAATCGATTACAAATGGGCGACGGGGCTTGAAGCGCTGCTTGGCTATCTGTATCTGAAAGGGGAAACGGAGAGACTGGCGGAGCTGATCGGCAAGGGCCTTGGGTATATCGGGTTTGAAACGGCTCAGGAAAAGGATAAATCAAATGAGTAATTCAGAGAAATCACTGTATATTTACGGGCGGAATGCCGTCTCAGAGACGCTGAAGTCCGGCCGGAGCATCGAGAAGATGTTCGTGGATAAGCCGCCGTATCAAGGCTCGCTCCAGATGATCGTGGCTAAGGCCAAGGAGATGCGCATCCCGATCCAGGTCTGTGACCGCGAGAAGCTCAATGAGCTTGCACAGGGCGGTCACCATCAGGGAGTCGTTGTCCAGTGCGCCGCAACGGAATACGTCGACGTAGAAGACATTCTCAAGAAGGCAGAGGAAAAGGGGGAGGCCCCGTTCCTTTTGATCTGCGAGAGCATTCAGGATCCGCACAATCTCGGAGCGATCCTGCGCACGGCCGAGTGCGTCGGCGTGCACGGTGTCGTGGTGTCAAAGCACAATGCGGTCGGGCTGACGGAAGCGGTCGCAAAAACCGCAGCCGGAGCGCTGGAGTATGTTCCCGTCGCAAAGGTCTCGAGCATAGCCAAGCTGGTGGATGATCTGAAAAAGCGTGGCATCTGGACCGCCTGTGCGGACATGGACGGGCAGAATATCTATGAGACGAATCTTAAAGGCCCGCTGGCGCTTGTGATCGGCGGGGAGCATGAAGGCATCACGCGTCTTGTGAAGGAGCGCTGTGATTTTGTCGTGAGTCTTCCGATGAAGGGAAAGGTTACGTCACTGAATGCATCGGTCGCAGCCGGCATTCTCATGTACGAAGCGGCGCATCAGCGCGGGTTTAATTGAGGATACAAGATGAATTCATATGATCCCGGACTTCTGATTTTGACCGATGAGGAGCTGATCCGCCGGATCCACGAGAGCCGCGAGAGCAGTTCGTCGATGGTGGAGACCGAGGTGCTCATTGAGCGCTACAAGCCGATCGTGAAGCGGCTGGCGAAGGCTTACTATATTGTGGGAGCTGACCGTGAGGATCTGGTGCAGGAGGGCATGATCGGGCTGTACAAGGCGGTCGTGGATTACCGTTCGGACATGGGCGCGCGGTTCCGTTCCTTTGCTCATCTGTGCATGGTGAGGCAGATCACCGATGCGGTGAGGGCATCGCTGAGGGATAAGCAGAAACCGCTGAATCAGGCTGTCTCTTTGGATCAGGTCATTCCTGACGAAGACGGCGTGGAGCGGTCCATGATCGATCTGCTGCCGGATGAAACGTCGCTTTCTCCGGAAGAAAGGGCTGTGAGCCAGTCTGCGGAGAAGGAACTGCTGAATATGATCGAGGGCAGGCTCTCGAAAATGGAGCGCAAGGTACTGTTGCTGTATCTGAAGGATCCGGACTACCAGGCGATCGCGAAGAAACTCGGAATGAGTCCGAAGGCTGTTGACAATGCGATTCAGCGGATCCGCCGGAAAGTCAGGGAACAGACCCTGGAAGGCGAGGAAGAGACATGATCGAGCTGATTCTCGGAAGCGGCGATGAAGGCAGAAAGCTCGGCCGTTATCTGGAAAAACTGCTTCCCAAAGCCCCGCGCAGCTTTGTGTTTAAAGCTCTGCGGCAGAATAAGGTGAGAGTTGACGGGAAGCATGCCAAGGAAGCGGAACTGATGCTTCATGCAGGCATGAAGGTGAGTCTGTATCTGACCGATGAACAGCTTGCTGAGTTCGGTTATCATCAGACAAAGAAAGAGCCGGAAGCGCCTTACCATCATATTCCGATCCTTTACGAGGATGAAAACATCCTTGCGGTCTGTAAGCCGGTCGGCATGCTTTCGCAGAAAAGTACAGCGAAGGATGTGTCGTTGACCGAGTGCATGCGGCAATACCTTAAGGATAAGGGAGAATGGCCGGAGGGAACGTATGAGCCGGCGTTCGTGCACCGGCTTGACCGCAATACCGAAGGGGTCATGCTGATGGCCAAAACGCTGCAGGCGGCGCGCGCTCTTTCGGAGATGATCAAGGAAAGACAGATCGATAAGATCTATCTTGCGGCAGTATCCGGTCAAGCCACCATTTGGAAGCAGGAAACGGAGCTGAAGGATTTTTACCGGAAAGACCGGAAGCAAAACATGGCCAGCGTTGAAGAGTATCGCGAAAAGGAAGAGAAAACGAGGCTGGAAAACGGCTGGGAGATCTGCCGGCTGAAGGTTCGGATGATCGCGCAGGAGAAGGACGCGAGCCTACTGCGGGTGGAGCTGCTGACGGGAAAAAGCCACCAGATCCGTGCGCAGCTTTCCCATCACGGCTATCCGATCCTGGCGGACGGCAAATACGGCGGAAGGGAAAAGGACGGAAAAACCTATTCGCAGATGCTCCTTGCCGCTCAGATCGTTTTTCGGGAATGTCCGGAGGCTCTTGCCTATCTGAAAGGGAAAAGCATCACGGCCGACATTCCCGAAAGCTTCCGACGGATTTTCGAAAATCCGATCCAATTGTAAAGAATCATCAAACTTTTATAAAAGGGTTTGAAAAGCGTGAATTCGTTTGTTATAATAAATCAACAATTCGATTCACAGATTGTCGCGTTCCTACAGATTCTCTGTGAAACACAGAAAATCTGTGATAGAAGATGAAGGAGGTACTATCCTATGATTCAATTAATTGCCGGACGTCAGGGAGCCGGAAAGACCAAAGCCTTAATTGACATGGCGAATACTCTTGTCAAAACCAACAATGGTCATATCGTTTACGTCGACGCTGACGAAAGTCAGATCTTCCGTCTCGACTATTCAATCCGTCTGGTTCAGATCGCGGAATATCCGCTGAAGACCAGCGGCGAGTTTTTCGGTTTTGTTTGCGGAATTCTTTCTCAGGACTATGACATCAACACCGTATTTATCGATGGTCTTTTAAAGAACGCTAAGATCGAAGTCGATGAGATCGGCACACTGCTTGACCGTGTTAAGGAAGTAGCTGACCGCTACAACATTCACTTCATCATCAGCCTTTGCTGCGATGAAGCGGACATTCCTGAAGAGTACAAGGAGTGCCTGATCGACTGATCGGGAAATTGGTTGAAACACAAAACAGCTCTGACTTCAAAGTCAGAGCTGTTTTTTATGGTGCGCCCAGCGGCGCACGTTTCTTTGAAAGCATTGTGCGAGCAAGGGCACAACATGCATGGCGAAAGCCGGGGCTTACTTCAGATCCGTTTTCCGATGGAACAGATAGAAGCGGGGCGAGCGGTTTTCGGTATCGGACATGATGACCTCGGCCCTCGTGTAAAGGAAGATGCCTTCCTCGCGGACTTTTTCGGCGCGGATCGGCACTTCCGTGTTGTATTTGGTGGGGCGGTAAGCCGGATCAAGAATGCAGAATTCCCCATCCCGATAACCGATGGCAAGGACATAATGGCCAACGTCGGAGAAAATGCCGATATGATCGTCATGATCGCCTCCGACGTTGATGATCGCGCGTCCGGAAGTCATCAGACACTGAGCCATCTCCTCAGGGTCATCCGAGACCGTCATCTGAAGCCCGAAGGCATCGGCCGCCGCCTTTCCGAACAGCTTCATATCGGTGCCGGGCTTCAGGTTGGCTTTGACGCTGCAGGATAGCTCGACCGCTTCCTCGAGTGACAAAGACTGCATGGTTAAATGATCCACGGCCATCGCCATCGCGCAAAGTCCGCAGCCGGAGGAGGCGATGCTGCCGTTTGTCGCGCCCTTGGACGCGGGATCGGAGAGATTGTTCGGGTAGGGAATGTCAGGATAATCCTGTTGGTTCAGATAAAGCATAAACGTGCCTCCGAAACAATAATAAAGATGAGAACAGCCTTTATTCTACTCATTTTCCAAGAGGCCTGCAATATTGACTTTTACCTGAAATCATGTAGAATGAATAGAACGACTACATAAAAAAGGATAATGCACATGAATCCTATCCATAAACGTTTCAACTATCAAGCGTTGATCTCGAATGTCCGGGATCTGGCTTCGTCCGTGACGGTTCGCGTCCCGACGTTTCGAGGCGGCGTTCAGGTGCGGCCGGATAAAGAAAAAACGCAGGAGATGACGATCGCGGATTACATGGATCCGAAGGAGGACCTTGTCTATCCGCTGACCGATGCCTATGGCAACACATTTACTGCTCTGGTGGCCGTCGGTGACAAGGTCCAGCGCGATCAGATCATTGCGGAGACGGAAGAGGGACTGCCGCTTTACAGCAGTGTTTCCGGCACCGTCAAAGATATTGCAATGAAGCTCACGGCCTATGCGGACAAAGTCCGTTCGATCATCGTCGAAAATGACCATGCCTATACGACCGCCGACCGTCCGTTCACCCCGGAAAGCTATAAAGAACTGCCGGAGGAAGAGATCCGTCTGAGGATCCGCGCGGCGGGAATCATTGAACCGACCTCTAAGATGTTTTTGGATCAAATGCTGCAGGGAGCTGAGGCTTCGCAGATTCATACCGTTTTGATCGACGGCGCAGAGACGGAGCCGGAGATGAGCGCTGCCTATCGTCTAATGCTGGAGGATTCCTGGCGCATCGTGAACGGCATCCGAGTCTTGACAAAGCTTTTTCCGAAGGCGGAAGCGGTCCTTTGTATCGCGGATGACAAGCCGAAAGCGATCGAGGTGATGGGCGATTACATTGACCATGAAGCCGATCACATCCGCGTTGAGATCGTTCGCTGCAAGTATCCGCAGCACCATCCGCTGATGCTGGCGGAAACCGTGCTTCATGAAGAAGTTTCCGATGTCTCGGATCTGTTAAGCCATGGGATCCTTATCATCTCCGTGGATACGGCGATTGCCATCTCGCGCGCCGTAACGCAGGGAAGACCGCTGCAGCGCTGCATTGTGACGCTGAGCGGTGACTGTCTGGAAAGCCCGCGGAACTACAGGGTCCGTATCGGTACCTCCGTGAAAGAGCTCGTGGAAAACGGCGGAGTTCCGGTCAGGGAAGCGGCCAAAGTGATCCTCGGCGGCCCGATTACCGGCACGGTGCTGCAAGATCTGGATGTTCCGATCACGAAATCCACAGCCTGTATTTTGCTCATGTCCGAAGAAAGTGCACACCAGATGGAGGAGAGCCACTGTATTCGGTGCGGCCGCTGCGTGGCTGCCTGCCCGATGGGGCTTGCGCCGTACTTTCTTGAAAAACTGGTAACGAAACGCGATTGGAAGCGCTTTGAGTCCTCAGGCGGTATGACGTGCATCGAATGCGGAGCTTGCAGCTTTGTCTGCCCGGCAAGACGGAAAGTGGGCATCAGTGTCATGAAAGGCAAGACGATGATCAATGAGCGCAGAGACCTGAAACTGAGGGCAGAAGCTGAGCGATACGCAGAAGCACGGTTTGATTCCACCCCGGAGGAGGACGAGCGATGAAAGACAGATCTCCTTCGAATTACTATCAGCCGCCGCACTCGAGAGGGGCGGATACGACCTCTTCGATCATGCGGGACGTGCTGTTCGCGTTGACGCCGATCCTGATCTTTGCAACAGTCTATTTCGGTTACCGCGCTCTCATCATTGTACTGATCTCGTGCGCGACCGCGGTTCTGAGCGAATATGCCTGGCAGAAGCTTTCCCGCAAGAGAGTCTCGATTTTGGACTGCAGCGCGCTTTTGACCGGCCTTCTGGTGGCGTTTAACCTTCCCATCAGTGTGCCGCTTTGGGTCCCGGCCGTAGGGGCTTTCTTTGCGATCATTATCGTGAAACAGCTGTTCGGCGGGATCGGGCGCAATCTGCTGAATCCTGCGCTCAGCGCCAAACTGATGCTGATCCTGGTGTTCCCGGCACTCATGACCGAGTTCCGCATCAACGGAATTCCTGTGTACACCCCGCTGTATTACCTCTCCGAGGGCCAGTTTGAAATGCTTCCGAGCATGATGAGCTGTTTTTTGGGCGTAGTTCCGGGAGATCTCGGAGAGACTTCGGTCCTGCTGATCCTGCTTGGCGGCATTTACCTTGCGGCTAGGCGCGTCATCGATCTGCGCATTCCGCTGAGCTATATTGCGGTCGTCTTTGTGCTGTCTTATCTGCTGAAGGGAAACGGCATGTACGAGATCCTGACCGGAGGGCTGATATTTGCGGCCTTCTTCATGGCAACGGATTACGTAACGACGCCGATGACCGGAGTCGGACGGCTCGTGTTCGGCGTTGGCTGCGGCGTTCTGACAACGCTGCTTCGCGTATACGGAAACTATGAGATCGCGATCTGTGCTTCGATTCTGTTAATGAACCTTCTGACCCCCTTGATCGACCGATTCATCGTGCCGAAGGCGTTTGGAAAAATCTATACAAATAATCGTTTGCATGGTACAATATCAGGTGATTGATTGGAGGAGGCTTATCCTATGGCTTTACGTGGCAAGAATTTCTGGACGCTGATTTTATTCCTGCTTGCCGGAATTGTGGTCGGCGGTTTTATCGGTGATTGGCTGGGTCAGTATGATTTCTTTTACTGGCTGGCTTACGGAAAAACGTTCGGGATCCCGACGGTCACGCTGAATCTGAGTGTGATCCAGCTGACGTTCGGATTTCAGATCTCGATCAACATTGCGTCCATTATCGGCATGTGCCTTGCGATCTTTGTTCACCGCAAGGTGTGATAACGGAACGTACATAAAGAGAACCCTGCGCGGCTTGCCTTTCTGCTTCTGACAGAAAGGAAGCTATGTCTCAAAAAGAAAACAAGGTCACGATGAAGGACCTGCCCGAATCCGAACAGCCATATCGGATCGTGGAACTCAAGGGGGCTTCGGCCCTGACGGATGCTCAATTGCTCTCGATCGTTCTGCGGAACGGATCAGAGGGTGAGAGGGCGTTTGAAATGGCTTGCCGGCTTCTGTCCCTGGTCGATACGGCCGGGTGGGATCCGCTCTGTGCCTTCTGCCAGCTCTCACTGAGTGAGCTGAGAGCGCTCAAGGGCATCGGACGGGTCAAATCCATCGAGATTCAGGCGATCTCGGAGCTTGCCAAACGGCTGGCGCAAAAGGAAGCGGCTACGAGGGTGAGACTGTCGGATCCGGCATCGATCGCCCACATGTACATGGAGAGTACACGCTATTTAAAACGGGAAACGGCGTGGATCCTCTATCTGAACTCCAAGCTCGAAATGCTTTCAGAGATGCAGCTGCCCCCGGGAACGATCAACCAGTCGCTCATCGATGGGAGGGAGATCTTCCTCCAGGGATTTGAGCGGGGCGCTTACGGGTTTGTGCTGCTGCATTCGCATCCGAGCGGTGATCCTTTGCCATCGCTGGCAGACGGCGAGATGACAAAGCTGCTTTATGCAGAAAGTAAGATCATGAAACTTCCGATGATCGACCATATCATTCTCGGTGACAAAGAATACTATTCCTACCGGGAAAACGGGTTTGATTTCGAAACAGACTGAGAGAGAAAGAGAAGCTCTGCCGGAGCCACCTCCGGCAGGGCCGCCTGAATAAGAGGAGGCGTGAGCATGAAAAAGGCACTGGGAATTGACCTTGGCACGGCGAATATTCTGGTTTACATGAAGGATGCCGGTATCGTTGTGGAGGAGCCTTCGGTCGTTGCGATCGATACCGAGACCGAGGAGGTTGTGGCGGTCGGCGAGGAAGCCAAGCAGATGCTGGGAAGAACGCCGGATCATATCCGCGCGGAGCGCCCGATCAAGGAAGGCGTCATCGCGGACTATACGTCGACCAAAGCGATGCTTCAGTACTATATCCGCAAGGTAGCCAAACCGAACTTTTTCATGCGGCCGGATCTGGTGATCTGTGCGCCTTACGGGATCACGGACGTTGAAAAGCGTGCCTTGATCGAAGTGGCCCTGCAGTCCGGCGTCAATGAGCGCGGAACCTACCTGATGGAGGAGCCGATGGCGGCTGCGATCGGGGCAGGCCTGCCGGTGATGGATCCGGTCGGCAGCATGGTGGTGGATATCGGCGGCGGAACGACGGAAGTCGCCGTGATCTCGCTTGGCGGGATCGTTGAGTCCAAATCGCTTCGTGTCGGCGGTGATGCCATCGATGAAGCGATCATGGTCTACCTGAAGAAGATCAATAACATGAATATCGGCGATATTTCGGCCGAGCATATTAAGACCACGATCGGAACCGCATACGTGGATGACAATACCTATGAGGATAAACTGATCATTAAGGGGCGCGACGTGATGACGGGCCTTCCGCTTTCCATGGAGCTCACGAATTTCCACGTTGCCGAGGCGATCTATCCGACGATCATGCAGATCATCAATGCGATTACGGATGTGCTTGAGAAGCTGCCTCCGGAGATCGCTTCCGATGTCTATGACAACGGGATCTATCTGACCGGCGGCGGTGCGCTTTTGAAGGGCATGGATACCATGATCGAGAAGGTCTGCGGTGTCAAGACGGTGATTGCGGAGAATCCGCTTCACTGCGTCGTGAACGGCTGCGGGATCGTACTGGATAATATCCAGGCATACAAGGGAGTTTTGGAGACAGCGTCGCTGTATCATTAATCGTAAGGAGGCTCAGGCGTGAAACGGGAAGATGCCGAAAAAAGGGCGATCAGGGAAGAGAGGGCGAAGTGGCGGCTGCCGCTTGGCCTGGCTGTCTGCGTCCTTTTACTCATCATCACCGGCATGCTGGGGCTGAGGCTTGACTTTTTAAGAGAAGCCCTGCACTTGGTTTCGGACCCGATCGAGCAAGGGATGAAAAGTGTGCAGGTTTGGATCCATGACCATAACGAAGGCTGGGGCACGATGCAGTCGGTGATGGAGGAAAACGCCAGACTCAGGGAACAGGTCGAAGCCCTCGAAGAGGAGAACCGCGCCCTGTTGGCCGAAGCGAGACGCGCGGAGGAGCTCGAGGAGCTTTACGCACTGGATACCTATTACCGGGATTATCCGAAAACCGGCGCTCAGATCATCGGTCTGTCCCCGAATAACTGGTATGATACCTTTATCCTGGATAAAGGCAGCGCCGACGGGATCGAGATATACATGCCGGTCATCACGACAGGCGGACTCGCGGGACACGTCAGCGAGGTGTTCGGACAGTATGCGATCGTTACCTCGATCGTGGATCAGGGCAGTGTGATCTACGGCCAGATCAACCGTCCCGGCGGCGATCTTGTCGTGGTGGAGGGTGCGTTCGGCTACCATTCCAATGAGCTTGGTGAGATCGATGACAGCCTCTGCATGATCAAGTTTGTGACCGGAGAGGTCGATATTACTGTGGGGGATGAGATCGTTACCTCATCGCTGGGAGACATCTATCCTCCGGGGCTTTCGATCGGTATCGTTACTGAGATCATTCCGGTCGGAACCGGATATGAAAGTGTTGCCATTATTAAACCGAGTGTCGATCTGGAACAGACCGACATGGTGCTTATCATTACGGAAGTGCGAAATCTGAGTGAGAATGAAAACGGGGAGGTTCAGCCATGATCTCCCTTGTTTTGAATGCATTGATCGGGTTTATCGTGTTGATTCTCCAGTCCTCAAGCCTGAGGGGCATTGCGATCGGCGGCATTTTGCCGGATCTTCTTTTGCTGCTGACGGTCTCAGCTGCGATGGTGCAGGGGGAGAGACGGGGCAGCCTGATCGGATTTGTGCTTGGGTTGTTGGAAGACCTGCTGTTTTTCCGTGTACTTGGTTTTTATGCCCTGATCTACATGCTGATCGGTTTTTCGGTCGGTTATCTTTCAAGAAATCTGAGCCGGAGCTTGCTGCTGCTTCCGGTTTCGTTTACAGCCGCGTCTTCCTTTGCCGCAGGGCTGGTTCAGTTTATCTTTCTGCGTTTTCTCAAGGGAGACACACGTTTTGCTTATTACCTGTTCCATCTGATCCTTCCCGAGGTGATCTATACCTTGCTGCTTGGCGTATTGCTGCTGCCTCTTTTGATCAAGCTGAATGAGTTTACGGATCATGTCGATGAGGTGAATGCGCAGAAGCGGCGCATGTCAAGGAGGATCAGATCATGATCAAAGAGATTCTGATTCGCCTGTGGGAGATCGTCTCCAACCGCATCGTGGTGCTGACCGCTGTGATCGCAGCGGCTTTTGGCGTGCTGCTTGTGAGCCTGTATCAGGTGCAGATCCGGGACTATGAACACTATGTGGAGATCCAGGCGGAGAACCGCTATGAAACCGTTTCGATCGAAGGAGAGCGAGGCGCGGTCTATGACCGGTACGGACGTCCGCTCGCCATCAATGAAGAAAGCCGGATCCTGATCTATACGCCTTCGGCCGGAAACCGTGATCTGAACCGGGCCTTGCTGGATCTGATGGATATGGCGGAGAAAAACGGAGACGAGATCGGCGCGTCGGTCGTTTTCCCGATCGGATTTACGGAAAATGGGACCTGTTATTATAAGCCGGCGTTTACAAGTGAAAACGAAGTCGCGCACGGCAACTTTCTCGCTGAGGTATACAATACCAGCCGGGATCGTCTTACGGATGAACAAAAGAATACAAGTGCACAGGAAGCGATGCGCATTCTGGCGGAGGAACAGTTCGGCATCGATCCAAAGCTTCCGGCTGAAACCTATCGGGAGCTGACAGAGCTTCGCTATGCGATCTTCTCAGGACGCTTCGATCCGTCGGCTCCGATTCGGATCGGGAGGAGCGTTTCCGAAAAGACGGAAGCGGAGATGGTCGAACGTGCGGCGGAGTTCAGCGGATTCTCGGTGGAGCTTGTTTACACCAGAGTGTATCCGGAGGGCGAGCTTTTCGCGCATATCATCGGCTACGTCGGGCGCATCGATGAAGAAGAGATGGCTGAGGCCGAGCGTGCCGGAAGGTCGTATGATGAGGACGCGATCGTCGGGAAAACCGGGATCGAGGCTGAATATGAATCCACCCTGCGCGGTAAGCAGGGAACGGTTCGTCTGGAGATCGATACGCTCGGGGATCGGATCGTCGATCAGGTCACCATGGTGCCGGCGGAAGAAGGCAACAGTATCTTTCTGACGATCGATCGGGATCTTCAGGAAGCGGCCTATGAATCCCTTTATCAGCAGATCAAAACCCTCTTGGTTAAAAAAATTACCGGAAAAAGCGGAGAGCACGGGGAATCCTACAGTGTGCAGGATATCCTTTGTGCGCTTTTGGCGAACCATTTTATCCCGGATTCGGTCCTGGATAACGGGTCCGGCTATTACATGGATATTTTCCGGGAGATCTATGATGATGCTTCAGAGAGCGCGCTGCTGGATCTTCGCACGTCGATTCTGGAGACAAAACAGCCTGTTTCTGAATTGTCCGAAGAGGAAAAGAATCTCTATGATCTGCTGATCGAAGCGATGCGCGACCGCGGATATCTTTCCTATGCCTATCAGGATGATGAAGCGTTCTATCCGGATTATCTCGCGGGCAAGATCAGCCCGTACGATTTCTTTGTCTACTGCCTTGAAAACGGTGTGCTGAATCTGGAGGCGTACGAGATCTATACGGCACCGAACGGCATGTTGGCGGTCGGCAATCATCTGATGAAAGACTCTCAGGCAATCACCTATATTCTCGATCTGGAGCTTCAGAATCTCGGTGAGGATCCGGAGTTCCATGAGTACCTGTACCGTTACCTGCTTCAGACGGGACTGGTCACCGAGCCGTTTTTCTTTGAGCTTTTGTACGAACAGGGGCTGCTCTCCGATGAGGATGGGAGCAGGGAAATGCTCGTGAACGATGAGATCACGACCGTTGAGCTGCTGCAGATGAAGATCATGGCGGACGAGATCACGCCGGCTGACGTCAATCTGGATCCCTGCAGCGGTTCCGTGGTGATCACGGATCCGATGAGCGGAGAAGTGCTTGCAATGGTAAGCTATCCCTCCTATGATCCGAACCGGTTTATGAACAGCTATGAATACTATGAGGAGATCATTCAGGATAATTCCGGTCCGCTGAGTTTCCGCGCCCTTTCCGAGATGCGTGCGATCGGATCCACGTTCAAGCTGCTGACCTCAGCGTGCGCGCTTGACCTTGGCGTCATTACGAAGGATACGACGGTCTACGATGATTACCGCTTCCCGCATGTCAATACCGAAAGCCAGCCGGTCTGCTGGAGCAGTGTCAGCCATGGCGAGATCAACGTTGTCCAGGCGATCGATTATTCGTGCAACTATTTCTTCTATCAGGTGGGTTACTGGCTGTCTGAGCCGGATGAAAAAGGAGACTTTAACGATGCGGTTGGACTTGCGAAGCTCAGGCATTATGCGGAGCTTCTCGGTCTTGCCGGGAAGACGGGCATTGAGCTGAGTGAGACCGAGCCTCATCCTTCGGAGCTCGACGCGGTTCGCTCCGCGATCGGTCAGGGTGACGGCGCGTATTCGTGCGCCAATCTGAACCGGTATACGATGACGCTTGTCAACGGCGGAAACGTCTATGATCTGTTTTTAGTCAATGAGATCCACTCGCCGGATGGCGCGGTGCTGTACCGGGCTGAGCCTGTAGCCAAAGCCACGCACGTCATCAGTGAAACGAACCTTCGGATCGTTCGGGACGGCATGCGTTTAGTGGTCACGGATGACCATGGAGAAGAGTTTGCGGTCCTTGAAGCGATGGGGATCCACTGCGGCGGAAAGACCGGTACCGCACAGGAAATGGAGAGCCGTCCGGATCATTCGCTCTTTACCGGATATGCCAGCGATCAGAATCCGGAGGTGACGATCTCTGTCATGATCCCGTTTGGTGGAGGATCGAGAAACGCAATTCCTGTTTTTATCAATATTCTACTAAACTATGATGGGATTTCTCTTGACAGATAGGCACTTTGATGATATTTTAACTATAATTATTCGTATTTTTGCGGCTGACATTGTCGAAATTTTCACACGAATACGGAACTAACGGAAGGACCCCATGAATACGCAGAAAAGCCGTCGATTGTTTGACATCCCTGTATCGATCATGGTGACGGCTCTGGTGTTGTTTGGCATCATCATGATCGGCAGTGCCGGCGGGTGGGTTTACGACAGCCGTCATATTTCACTGAGCCGACTGATGGTAAGACAGCTCATAGGATTCGTTCTCGGATGCGGGATCGTTTACCTCATCTGGATCTGTCCGTACCGCTTTTTCAAAGCGCTTGCGATTCCGTTTTACCTTGCCGTTCTCGTGCTTCTTCTGCTGGTGCTTCGCTTCGGAGAAGGAGCGGAAGCGGGGGATAATGTCCGGCGGTGGCTGCCGCTGTTTACGGATATCACGATTCAACCCTCGGAGTTTGCCAAAATTGCGCTGATTCTGTGCCTTGCGTGGTATTTTGAGCGGTTCAGCGGAAAGCTGTATCACCCGTTGGTGATCCTCGGAGCGGCGCTCGTTTCGCTGCTTCCGCTGTATCTGGTTTACAGGGAACCGGATCTCTCAACGTCGCTGGTCATTCTGGCTGTCGTCTTTGCCTGCTTTTTCGCGGCAAAGGTACATTGGGCCTATATTCTGGCAGCGGTTTTGCTGTTTGCCGGCGGGCTTTACCTGATTCTCCACGATGCTCTCAGCGAGGCGCCGCGGATCCTTTCGCCTTATCAGGCGGAGCGTATCCTTGCATGGCTTCATCCTGAGGACTATGCCCTGACAGCGGCTTACCAGTCGATTCAGTCCAGAACAGCCATCGGTGCTGGCGGACTGATCGGTAAGGGACTGTTTCACAATTCGGGAATGGTTCCGATTGCGACGACCGATTTCATTTTCGGCGTCATCGGAGAGGAACTGGGTTTTGTTGGCGGAGCGCTTGTCATTGTGTGGTATTTTCTCTTGTCGATCCGCATGCTGCGGTTCGGATTCCACACAGAAAATGTCTTCGGACGTGTGATTTGTGTTGGCTCTGCCGTGATGATCGCCTTTCAGGCGTTGGTTCACATCGGTGTTACGATTGCCGTACTGCCGAACACGGGGCTTCCGCTTCCGTTTGTCAGCTACGGTCTCAGCTCCCTTACAGCAAATATAGCTGCGATCGGTCTCGTGCTTCGTATGGAAGGCGAAAACCGACGGTATAGGAAAAGGAGGTAAACGGATGATCATCGGATTGATCGCTCATGACAATAAAAAAACACTGATGCAGAATTTCTGTGTTGCTTATTCGAATATTCTTAAAAAACATACACTTCTGGCTACCGGCACCACCGGCAGACGAATCGAAGAGGTGACCAACCTTCCGATTCAGAAAATGCTGACGGGTTCCTTTGGCGAGCAGCAGCTCTGTGCGCAGATCGACAGCAATCATATTGACATGGTGATCTATCTGAGAGATCCGGATAATCCGGCAACGAACGAGCCGAGCCTGGTCAATATTCTCAGGCACTGCGATGCGCATAATATTCCGGTTGCCACAAACTTAGCGACCGCCGAAATGCTGATCCTCGGACTGGACCGAGGGGATCTTGACTGGCGGGAAATGTTTCACAGTAAAGATTGATCGAAAGGGGCGGCCTTCAGGGATGCAGGCCGCTGATTTTTTGCTCAAATACGATTCAGGCCTGAAAAAGCTTCATGGTAAGGAGGATTTCGTGAGTACTGTTCATGTACCGGATAAACTGCTTCTGTCGGTGCAGAAGCCGGCGCGTTATATCGGAGGAGAAGTTAATACCGTTTACAAGGACCTGAGTGAGGTCGATACGCATTTCTGTTTTTGCTTTCCGGACGTCTACGATGTCGGAATGTGTCATCTCGGGCTTCAGATCCTGTATTCCGGCATCAATTCCTACGACCGAGTCTTCTGCGAACGCACCTTTGCGCCGTGGACGGATATGGAGCAGGTGATGCGGGAGAATGATATCCCGCTGTATTCACTTGAAACCTTTACGCCGCTCTATGAATTTGATTTTGTCGGATTCACGCTCCAGTATGAAATGTCCTACACGAACATTCTGAACATGCTGGATCTGGGGCGGATCCCGCTGTATTCGAAAGACCGGACCGACAAGGATCCGCTTGTCATTGCCGGCGGCCCGGATGCCTACAACCCTGAGCCGCTCGCGGACTTTGTCGATATCTATTACATGGGCGAGGGTGAGGTCGAGTATGAGCACCTGTTTAAGCTCTATGCGGCTCACAAAAAAGCCGGCAAACCGCGCCGTGAGTTCCTGAAGATCGCGGCCACGGTGCCCGGAATGTACGTTCCGAGCCTTTACAACGTGGAATATGAGGATCATCCGGCCGAAGGATGTGACCATATGCCGAGAATCAAATCGATCCGTCCGATCGATCCGGCTTATCCCGAGAAGATCACCAAGGTGCTCGCGACGGACATGGATGAGCTGGATTACCCGGATCATCCGATCATTCCTTATCTGCAGATCGTGCATGACCGCGCGGTGATGGAAATTTTCCGAGGCTGTATCCGCGGTTGCCGTTTCTGCAACGCCGGCATGATCTACCGCCCGGTGCGCATGCGCAGCAAGGAGAACATCCTTGCCTGGGTCGACCGCGTGCTTGCGGCGACCGGTTATGATGAGCTGTCGCTGACGTCACTGAGCTCGAATGACTATCCGGGGCTCTATGATCTTTTGAGAGAGATTCACCAGCGCTATCCGCATGTCAATGTTTCACTGCCGTCGCTGCGTGTCGATGCGTTCTCGCTTCAGCTGATGGAGGAGCTCGCACAGGGCAAGAAGAGCGGACTGACCTTTGCCGCAGAAGGCGGTACGCAGCGCCTTCGCGACGTAATCAACAAGGGAATTACCGAAGAAGAGATCCTGACCGGTGTCCGCCTGGCGTTCTCCGGCAAATGGGACCGCGTGAAGCTTTACTTCATGCTGGGACTGCCGACCGAGACCATGGAAGACGTTCAGGGAATTTCGGATCTTGCATCGAAGATCGTCCATGAATGGTATCAGATTCCGAAGGAAGAGCGCTCCCGTGACGTCACGGTGACGGTTTCCACATCCTTCTTTGTTCCGAAGCCGTTCACGCCGTTCCAGTGGTGCGCACAGACGGGCTACGAGGAATACATGGAGAAGCAATCGTATCTGAATCAGGCGATCAAAAACCGAAAGGTGCGCTACATGTGCCATGATGCTTTCTTAAGCACGCTGGAAGGCCTTCTGGCGCGTGGAGACAGACGTACCGGCAATCTTCTGTATGCAGCCTGGAAAAACGGCTGCCGCTTTGACAGCTGGTCCGATCTGTTTGATGAGAACGCATGGAAAAAGGCGATCGAAGAGACCGGGACAGAGCTGGAATACTATTGCTACCGCGAGCGTAAGGAGGACGAGGTGTTCCCGTGGGAGCACATCGATATCGGTGTTTCCAAACGTTTCCTTCGCCGCGAATATGAACTGGCCCAGCAGGGCATCGTTACGCCGAACTGCCGTGAAAAATGCAGCGCCTGCGGCATTCGGAAGATCTGCAACACCGGCGTTTGCATCGAAGAGAGAGCGTAAGGAGGGCTGAAAAATGAAAAAACAGATCATTTTTTCCAAAGACGGCCGCCTTCGCTTTGTCGGCCATCTCGATATGATGCGGACCATGCAGCGCGCGATGACGCGTGCCGGCATCAAGCTCAGCTACTCACAGGGCTTTAATCCGCATCCGCACATGTCGTTTGCCAGTCCGCTGGCGCTCGGCGCGTCCGGTGAAAACGAGATCATGGAGATCCGCATTGAAAACGAAATGTCGGATCGGGAGATCTTTGAAAACCTTTCCCGTGAACTGCCTAACGGCCTGCACGTGAAGGCCGTACGCACGATCCCTGATACGCAAAGCGCGATCATGTCGCTCGTAAAGGTAAATGAATACCGCATCGTGTTCCCGGAAGACCTGCCGATGAAGGCGATCCTGGATCAGCTGCTTTCCCAGGATGCGATCATGCTGAAAAAGCTCGGCAAGGTCAAGGGCCGCAAACAGCTCATCGACGTGGACGTGAAGCCTCTGATCCACCAGGTTGTCTGGGAAGACGATCATACGCTTTTGCTGCAGTGCGAGGGAGGCAGCGAGACCAATCTGAAGCCGGAGCTGCTGCTTACCAAGATGTATCAGGAAGCCGGCTGCGAAGAAAGACAGCATGAGGAAACCATCTGCCGGACAAGGATGTTCGGCCGCAGTGAGGAAGGTCTGGTAGATTATTCCGACTACCGCCTGTGGGAATGCCATGAGTGATCGAACGGTGCCGCATTTGAAAGTCCTTGTCTTTCGCTATCTGGATCATCTGGCCGGTGCACTTGTCGAGAATGAGAAGCTGGTTGATTTCCGTCTGATCGATGAGGCGAAACGGCCGCTTCCCGGACAGATCCGTCTGGGACAGATCCGTGAAGTCAATCGTTCCCTGTCGGGCGTTTTCGTTGAGATCGGGGATGAAAAGCCGGCCTTCCTGCCGCTCGAGGAGGACGCGCTGTCTTCCTACAAAAACGGGCAGGAGCTGGTCGTCGAGGTGAAAAAGGCCGCGGTCGGATCTAAGGGATGTGCGGTGACAGACTGCTTCAGCCTGCGAGGCGATCTTGTCGTTCTGTCTCACGGAAAACTGCCGACCGGCGTTTCCAAAAAGATCACCGACCCCGCAGAGCGAAAACGGCTCAAAACGGCCGCAGAAGGCTTTGAAAAGCGTGAGACGGCCGGTTATGTCATCCGCACCGAAAGCGAAGGAATAGAGGCCTTTAAACTGCAAACAGAGGCATCTCGCCTTGTCAGGGTCTACGATCAGATCTTGAAAAAGGCAAAATATGCCAAGACGGGAACGGTGCTGCACGAAAACGGATCGGTCTGGCTCTCGTTTATGCAGTCGGTCCCGCTTCATCGAACCGAGGAGATCCTTCTTGCCGGGGATCTTGCGATCGATGAAATGAAAGGCGAGCTTGAGGTACACGATCCGGGACGGCTTGAGAAAGTCCGTGTTTATGAGAGCGGGGATGCCAAGGCTTCTCAGCATCTGCAGGAGATCTACCGCCTCCCGAGCCAGCTGGCTGAAGCGCTTGAAAAGAAGGTCTGGATCGACGGCGGAGGTTACGTCTTCATCGAACAGACCGAAGCGCTTTGCGCGATCGATGTTAATACGGGAAAGCTTTCGGGAAGCCGGGAAGAGAAACAAACGGCCATCGAAGCCGCCAATATAGCGGCTATCCCTGAGATCGTGCGCCAGATCCGCCTGAGAGACCTATCCGGGATCATCCTGATCGATTTTGTCGATATGGAGAAGGAAGAGGCAAGGGGGAAAGTGCTCGCAGCGCTTCAGAGTGCTTTGGACGCGGACCTGAGAAAGACGACCGTCTACGGATTTACGAAGCTCCAGCTTTGCGAGATGGCGAGGGAACGCAAGGACAAACCGCTGAAAGACCGTCTTGGATCAGCCCAATAACTGAATACAGACAAATGAAAAACCCGGAGTGATCCGGGTTTTTGTTTGCGTTTATTCGCTCTTAGGGGGTTCATCGTTCCCCTCGGGTTTATCATCTTCGCTGCGAAGCTTGACATATTTAGCAGCCTCGCGGCGGCGAGCATCTTCAAGCTGGGCATAGTGCCGTCTTGTCGTATTGACATCCTTATGACCGAGCACGTCCGCCACAAGATAGATATCACCAGTCTCATTGTACAGCTCAGTACCGTAGGAAGAGCGGAGCTTGTGAGGCGAAATGTGTTTCATCGTAATGACGTTCTCGGAATACTTTTTGACAAGATTCTCGACCGAGCGGACAGTGATCCGGCGTTTCTGAAGCGACAGAAAGAGGGCGTTTTCATGGCCGGGAAGCGCCTGGATCTCCTGACGCTCGACAAGATAATCCTTCAGGGCTTCACGAACCTCGCTGCCAAAATAGACGATCGCTTCATTTCCGCCCTTACGGACGATATGAACGCCGTTATGGTTAAAATCTACGTCGCGGATATCCAGTCCGACGCACTCGGAAACACGAAGACCGGTGCCGAGAAGCAAGGTCATGATTGCGAGATCACGGACCTTGCTGGCCTTGTGGAATGCCTGCTGTTTTTTAGTCAGCTTTTCACCGGATTCAACTCCGTCCAGGAACCGAGCGATCTCATCGACATCCATGCGAACGATCGTTTTTTCATGGATCTTCGGTGTTCCGACAAGGGAAGCCGGGTTGGACGGAAGCTGCTCATGACGGTACAGATATTTAAACAGACTGCGAACCGCTGCCAGCTTCCTCGCTTTTCCGTTTTCTCCGTTCGAGAATTCCTTGTCTTCGCGGTTGTTGTAGTAAGTCACATAATCGAGAAATTCTTCGATTTTGGAGGAATTAACGCGTTTGAGATCCTCCA
>ONYR01000193.1 GCA_900322165.1 uncultured Eubacteriales bacterium | reverse complement strand
GCATCCCGCTCGGCCTCAATGCCTTCCTTCTGACAGACAAGCTCGAGATGTTCCCGGATCTCTTCGGTCGTGATGCGCTTGAAATCGTAGCGCTGGCACCGGGAGACGATCGTCGGGAGGACCTTCTGCGGGTCCGTCGTTGCAAGGACAAAGATGACGTGCTCCGGCGGTTCCTCGAGCGTTTTCAGCAAAGCGTTGAACGCGGAGGACGAGAGCATGTGCACCTCGTCGATAATGTAGACCTTGTACTTGCCGGCTGAGGGCGTGTACTGCACCTCTTCCCTCAGATCACGGATGTTGTCGACGCTGTTGTTGGAAGCCGCGTCGATCTCAATGACGTTGAAACCGCTCTCCGCCTCGCGGCAAAGCTCACATTCATTGCAGGGATTTCCATCGACCGGATTGAGGCAGTTCACCGCGCGTGCAAAGACTTTTGCGGTTGAGGTTTTGCCGGTTCCGCGCGTTCCGCAGAACAGATATGCGTGACCGATCTGCCCGAATTTGACCTGGTTTCGGAGAGCAGTCACAGTCGCACGCTGACCGACGATCTCGTCAAAGTTTGTCGGACGGTATTTCCGGTACAAAGCCAAATAGGACATAGTCTCTCCTCCCTGCGGCCCGCCTTTGCCCAAGCGGCAAACAGGCTGCTTGCGTATATAAGGACTCCGCGTGATCGCTCCCACCCGGCTTGCATATCACATAGAGAGGTTTTCTTAGTGCTGCTTCCTTCCGGACCTGACACGGTTCGAAATTCCCTATTGTATGGGCCGAATGTTCGAGACTCACGCGGAGCACAATAAGTATAAACGAGTATTGGGGCAGTGTCAAGAGAAGAATAAAGCACAGGCGTCTCGGGTGCGCGTCGTGGCGTCTCTCAAATATACAAAAGAAGGCATGCGCGGAGGCGCAAGCGAGCTTTCGCTCTCGCGTATGCCTTCTTTTGTATGCTTTATTTTCTATTACGAAAGAGGGGCGAGGTAGCCTAAGCCCTCGCCCTTCCCTGTGTGTGATCACATTATTTTGTTATGGTTCGGTCACGTTTTCATTGACCGGTTCGTGTGAATTGTTTCAGCAGTGATTAGCCGACGAAACGATTGTAACGAGCCTGGTAAATGTCAACGATGTCCTGCAGACCAAGAGAAGCAAGCTGTGCAGAGTAAGCCTGGATGTCGCCAACGTTGCCGTTCTTGACAAGCTCAGCTACATATGCCTTGGAAGCGGTATCAACGGTGTTGTAAACTTCGTTGTACTTCTCGGTCTCCTCTGCGGATGCGGTAGCAAGGGTGCCGCCTACATCGATAGAAGTCCAGTTACCCCAGTCAAGGGTGTTGGTCTGGTATTCGCACTTCTGAGCAGCCCAGCCAAGCACGTCACGGCAGTTGAAGGTAGCGGTGTCGAGCATGTAGTAGGTGTAGTCAGGAGTGATGTAACGGGAGTACAGGATCTTACCATAGGAGATACGCTCATCAGCCTTCTCCTGCAGGTACTGGTTCAGCTGGTCAGCATTGTACTGAACGCCATCAGCGCCAGTGTACTGCTTCCACTGCTTCTCGCCATTGACGACTTCGTAGTTGACGCCTTCAACACCATAGTTGATGCAGTCAAGATGCTCGTCGCAATAGTAAGCATCAAGCCAAGCTGCGCCAAGCGCAAGGTCGGTCAGCTGGTTGGTGAATACGAACTCATCCCAAATGTAAACCGGGTCTTCCAGAGCAAGGAGCGGTTTTACGCCTTCGACAGCCTCGATCGGGTAAATGTCAGCGTAGCAGACCTTGGAAGCATCAAGGCTCGGGTTAGCAGCGACGATCAGCGGCTCGTAGGTGGTGGACAGCGCGTATGCGGTGTAGGAACCAACCTGGTTGTTGGAGGACTTGGTTCTCAGAGTCTGGGTGTCACCGATCATTTCATCATCGTACAGACCCTGAGTATACAGGCTGTTAACGTAGGTGATGTAGTCGGTGAAGGTCTCCTGGAACCACGGGGAAGTAGCTTCGCCCTCAGTCCACTTGATGTTGGCAAGGCCACGAACAACGCCGAACCACTGAGCGATAGCATCGTTCAGGGAGCAGGGGTCGTAGGAGTAGACGCCGAAACCAGCATCGCCACCACCGTATGCGGTATTGAAGGTCTTCAGGGCGTTGGTGTACTCATCCAGCGTGGTGGGCATTTCCAGACCCTGCTCTTCAAGCCAATCCTGACGGATGGTAACACAGATGTTGGTACCGATACCGTAGCGGCCTTCGAATACGGAGATGTAGATGTTGGGCAGCCAGTACATCTGGCCTTCCGGAGTGGTAACCTTAGCCTTAGCGGCTGCGCCAAAGTCATTGTTGGTGAAGAAGTTGGACGCGGTTCCGTCGGATTCCGGAAGAATGGTGTTGATGTCAAGAACGATACCGTTGTTGGCAAGTGCCAGGACATCGGTCTCACCCAGTCTGTAGCAGGAAACGAACATAGGAATTTCGTTCATAGCTGCGAAACGGGTCTGAAGGGTGTTCTGATACTGGTCATCAAGGACGTACTCAACTACCATGTTGACGCCACGAGCTTCCATCTCGGAGCGGAGCAGCTTCCAAGCTGCGAACTCTTCCATGGAATCGGTTGCAGAGTAGTAAACCGTGAAAGCGTCATCACCAAGCATGGTGAAGTCTTTGAGCTCAGGAGCAGTCTCGACTTCGGTGGAGGACTCAGTACTGGTTTCAGTAGAGGTCTCGGTAGAAGTCTGAGTACTGGTCTCGGTGCTGGTCTCGGTGCTGGTCTCGGTGTCGCCGCCCTTGGAGCAGCCGGCAAGCATACCAACACAAAGCGCAGCAGCAAGAAGCACTACTAAAAGCTTTTTCATGTGTTTTTCTACCTCCTATTGATTATAGAAGAACTAGTATATCGCGCCTTAGGCTGCTTAGGTCAGCCCAAGACACTGTATAACGCTGCTCTCCGATATATCTTAGGCTATACCGGGGAGCCGCGAAATACGCTTGAGAGAGATAAGGGTTTGGGATCAGCCCTTCAGGGAACCGACCATGACGCCCTTGACGAAGTACTTCTGGAAGAACGGGTAAACGACCATGATGGGCAGGGTCGAAACGACGATCATCGTGTATTTCAGCTGATCGGCGGACAGAGCCATCTGCTCCATTCCTTCGGAAGTATCGGACGTGACACCGCCCTGACCGCTTTCCATTGCCTGCGTCAGGTTCTGCTGCAGGATCAGGATTCGGCGCAGGTACAGCTGCAGGGGCTGCAGGTTCTGCTTAACCAGGTAAATGGAAGCGGCAAACCAGGAGTTCCACTGCGCGACGATCGTGTAGATCGCGATAACGGCCAGGATCGGCTTCGAGGTCGGAAGATAGACGTTGAAGAGGATCTGGAAGTTGTTCGCGCCGTCGATACGGGCGGATTCGCGGAGCGACTCGGGGATCGATGCAAAGTAGGTACGGACAAGAATGATGTACCACATGCTGACGATACCGGGGAAGATGATCGCCCAGCGGGTGTTGTACATACCCAGCTTGGACAGCCAGATGTACTGAGGGATCAGACCGCCGGAGAAATACATCGGGATCAGAATGAAGAAGACGACGATTCTCTTTCCTGCAAGCAGCGGGGAGGTCAGCGGGTAAGCGCACATCGCACAGGTCGCGAGCATACCGATCGTACAGACGCCGGCGTACAAGATCGTGTTGCCGTAGCAGATCCACATCTGCTTGTCAACGACCAACTGTCCGTAGGAACCCCAGTAAAGGCCCTTCGGAAGCAGGTAAACGTCAAGGGTACGGGCCGCGATCGGTCTGCTGATGGAAATGATGATCGTGTACCACATCGGGTAGACACAGATAATGGCCAGAAGCGCCAGGATCAGGTAGATAATGACGCTTGCGGTAACCGAGCCGTTCTTAATGTGGTTAGGATTTCTTTTCGACATCGCTTTTCTCCTTTCCTCAATCAGAACAGTCCGGCACCGGTCACGATATCCGAGATGTTATTAGCAACAAACACGAGCAGGAAGTTGATAATCGACTGGATCAGACCGATAGCCGTTGTATAACTGAACTTACCGCCCAAGATACCTTCTCGGTAAATGAATGTACCGAGTACATCGGCTACCTCATAGGTCGAAGGCACGTAGAGCAGCAGGATCATGTCGGTATTGGCGCTCAGCAGCGAACCGACGGCCATGATAAGCATGATGGCGATCGTAGGAAGGATGCTGGGGATCGTGATGTAGATCGCCTGCTGGAAACGGTTCGCGCCGTCAAGACGGGCCGATTCGTACAGCGAGGTGTCAACCGAGGTGATAACGGAGATATAAAGGATCGAGTTGAAACCGAAGCTCTTCCAGATGTTGGAAAGAACGTAGATCGTCGGGAAGGATTTCGGAAGGTTACGCCAGGGCTTTGCGGTTCCGCCGAACGCCACGATGATCTTGTTGATGAGGCCCTTGGTGGTAAGGAAGCTGATAAGCATACCACACATGGTAACCATCGAGATGAAGTACGGCAGATAGGAAGCAGTCTGGATCGCTTTCTTGTACCCGGTATGCACGACTTCGTTCAGCAGCAGTGCAAAGACGATCGGGACCCAGAAGCCCCAGATCAGGTTCAGAAAGCTCAGCCAGAGCGTATTGCTCATTAATCGGCCGAAGAAAATACTTTCGTAGAACTTGATGAAGTGCTTAAAGGCGACCCACTTTGTATTCGCGCCCCAGAAACCGGCACCGGCAGTGTAATCCTGAAAAGCGATTACATAACCGAACATCGGAATGTAACAGTAGACGAGGATAACGAACAATGCAGGGAACATTAAGACATACAGTTCCAGGTTGTCCTTCAGCAGCATCAATTTGCGCTCTTTTGATCTCTTCGGGATCTTCCCGGCAGTTGTGCTACTCATTTTGCTCTCAGATCTCCTTCCCTTTTCATACACTAAAGCCAGACAAAAAAGGTGGTTTTGGTGCGTTTGCACAAACCTATACAGTATTTGCACTATGAACGTATTAATATTATACGTAAGCCTTTGTGCAATGTCAACAGAAGTGCCTAAGTTTTTTTCCGTTTCGTTTCACTTTTTTGAACAAATTGTAACAACCAACCCGCATTCTCTCCCTTTAAAAAGTCCTGAAAATGCGGGTTTTGTGCATTTGAATATCCGAATTGTCCTTGTTCAAAATTACCACTTGTAATAATTATTAAATTTTCATTTTCGGCCTTTGGATCGGATTCGACCAGGCCTTTTTCCCTTCCGCATCGGTCACTTCCACTCTCACGTACCGGTCGTAGGAGCCCCAGCGGTAATACGCTGCCGTCAGCGGCTTCTTGCTGTTTTCGGGGAATGCGGTGCGGAACCGGTCGTAAAGCTCGTTCGACATGAAACGAATGGCTGAACACTCGGACGTCTCAACGGTCACTCCCTCTTCATCATACGCAAGGCGGGTGATCGACGGTCCCTGGGACGCGTAGAAATGTCCGCCCATCATCGCCTGATAAAGCGCCGGCCAGGTTCTCTCCTTCGCCTGCACCATGATGTACCCGACGCATGCGTCACGGTTGATACCGCCCCGCTCCGGGTCCCGATCATAGAAATGACAGTCATCGACCGCCGTCACAAGCTTGTAGATCCCCTGCGAAGCCAGCATGTCCACATACAGATCCGAATATCCGCGTCCGCTGTACACATCCGAGACCGTATTGTAGATCTCGATCGCATCGTACCCCTTCAGGTCGGCGCACATCTCAAACGTCATCAGGGACCAGATCGGATGAGCCAGCGTGCAGAACGCACCATCGGCCTTGATCATGTCCACGATCGCCTGCGGGCTCATCTCGTTCGTCTGTCCGAGCGGGTGAGAGAGCCCGACGCCCGTGATATGGTAAGCGTATTCGGGCCGCCCCTTCAGCATGTTGCGGTCGAACTCCGTTCCCGGGATGACGAGGATGTCCTCGTCCTCATATCCCGGGAACCATTTCCGGTGATCCGTGATCGAGAGGAAATCATACCCGTGTTCCTTAAAGAGCTCAATGCACTCCTCGGGCGAGATCCTTCCGTCACTCAGCGTGGTGTGCGCGTGCAGATTTCCTTTGTAGAAGCGCCCCTCGGGGCTGAATAATTCCGTCATCATTTCCGGCTTTCCGTCTCGGTCAGTTTTCCTGACCGTTTTTCATTTCCATTCTTACATGGAAGGTAAACTTCTTTTCATCAAAGCGATAGGCCTTCGCAAGGCGCGGACCACAGCTGTTCGAGCCGATGCCCGCCATTTTGTAGTCCAGATGGACCACGGTAAACGGCGCTTCCTCCAGCTCGTAATTGTGCTTCTTCTCGGTCAGCTCCTCGTTTGTGTAGCGGGAAACAGCAAAGCTCATGCCCTCGGGTGCCGTAAAGGACATGCCGACCGCATGATCATCATAGACCGCGGCCTGGGCCGTGCCGTAGTGAGATCCGTTCTCCTGCGGCTTGATGTAGTCCTCGTAATTCTCCGCTGCCGTCGTCTCGAAGTGTCCGAAGCGGGAAGCGCGGCGCTTGTCAATGTAGCTCTCCTCCGGCCCGTAGCCAAGGTAGTCCGCGTACTGCATCGCTTTCGGCATCTTCAGCGTCAGGCCAAAGCGCGGCAGCTCGGGCATCTCCCAGTTCACTTCGCCGGAAAGGTTCATGTCGATCGAACCGTCCGCACCGATCGTGTACACCGTCTCAAGCGTCACGACGCGCTGACGGTAGACCGGCAGCAGCGCGCTCGTGCACTTCAGCACGCCCAGTCCGTCCTTCTCTTCGAAGCTGACGTCATAGACGCGCGGCTTCGCCATATCCAGACCCGCCTTCAGCCATTCCTGCTTGATCGACGCATCGTTGTCGGTCGGCGCTCTCCATACACTAAAGGCTGCCGGGGCCGCAAGACGGTCCTCATTCTGATAGACAAGATGATCGAACTGGCCGCTCATCTTGTTGAAGACGTAGCGGAAGTCCGCGGTCTGAATCACCAGCTCGCGCTCCGTCTCCTTGACACGGAACGTTCCCTCCGCAGCCGTCTTCTGCGCGCTCAGCACCGGCGCTTCTTCGCGAACGACAAGCTGATCAAAGCCCATCTCGCGGCCTGCGTCGGTCAGCAGATCCTCGTCCCGCTGAATGTAGAAGAGGTTGATGCGCACATCGCCCGCAGCCGGGATCTCGCAGGGAAGAACAACCTCCGCCGACTCATGCGGCGCGATCTCCACCTCAGGAAGCAGGTAGCTCTGCAGCGCTTCGCCGTTTACCACGACCTCGTAGTAGCCGGCCAGCCGCTCCTTCAGATTCGTGAAATCATAGTAGTTGGTGAGGCGGACCTTGACTCCGTCTTCTTCTAACGAGATGAGCTCCGCGCGCACCGGGCGGATCACGTTCTTGTACTCCAGCAGGCTCTCGGACACCGTGCGGTCCGGCTTGACAAGGCCGTCCATGCAGAAGTTTCCGTCGTGCGGATATTCGCCGAAATCACCGCCGTAATAGAACTTCTCCTTGCCGGTGTTGGTCTTGCCCATGTAGACACCATGGTCGCACCATTCCCAGACAAAGCCGCCGACAAATCCGTCGTGGCGCTGGATGCACTGCCAGTAATCCTCCGCGTCTCCGGGGCCGTTGCCCATCGCGTGGATGAACTCGCAGAGAATGTACGGTTTCTTTCTGGTTTTATCAGCAAAATACGCATCGATCTTCTCGACCGGCGCATACATGCGGCTGTGCAGGTCGATCATGGACGTATCGTTGACATGGTAGGAGGCCTGATCCACGCTCCGCTCATAGTGCGTCAGACGGGACGGGTCAAACGACTTCACCCAGCGTCCGGACTTCTCGAAGTTCGTGCCGTAGCCGGCCTCATTGCCCAGCGACCAGATCAAAACGGCCGCGTTGTTCTTGTCGCGGTGCACGTTGCGCATCTGGCGGTCCAGATTCGCTTCCTCGAACATCGGATCATCCGCGAGGTGGCAGTATTTGTCGGTCCAGCTGCGCTCGCTGTAGATCGAAATGCTGCCGTGTGACTCCAGGTCCGCTTCCGCGATCATGTAAAAACCGTATTCCGAGCAAAGCTGCGGGAACCACGGCGCATTCGGATAATGGCTCGTGCGGATCGCGTTGATGTTGTGCTCTTTCATCAGCACCAGGTCGGTCATGGCCTGCTCTTTCGAGATCGTGTAGCCGGTAAACGGATCGGAATCGTGACGGTTAACGCCGCGGAACTTGATTGGCTGGCCGTTCAGCAGGATGACCTGATCCTTGATCTCGATGACGCGGAAGCCGACGCTCTGGCAGATCGCCTCCTCGGGCGTCTCGATCACAAGCGTGTACTGGACCGGGTTTTCCGCGTTCCATGTCCGGACGTTCGGAATTTCAGCCTCAAACGGCTCATCCCCCGTGACCGGCTCCTGAAGGAGCAGTTCATCCTCCGGGTCAAAAAGCGATACCACGCAGGGCACCTCGCCCACAAAGTCAAATTCCACCGTCAGAAGGCCGTCTTTGTAATCATTCAAAAGGTCGGTATGAACAAAGTAATCGCGCACGCGCTTCTCCGGGCGGATCAGCAGGTAAACGTCACGGAAAATACCGCTCATGCGCAGCTTGTCCTGATCCTCAAGGTAGGAACCGTCGCACCACTTCAGCACCGCGACCGTCATGTCATTGTCACCCTCAGAAAGCTTGTCCGTCACGTCAAACTCGCTCGTGGAGTGGCTGACCTGGCTGTAGCCGACAAACTGTCCGTTGATCCAGACATAGAAGCAGGAATCGACCCCTTCAAAGTTCAGGAAATAGCGGTCGGTCCCCATGTTGCCGACCTCGAAGGTCGTCTGGTACACGCCCACCGGGTTCTCCTTCGGCACGTACGGAGGATCGTAGGGGAACGGATAATTCACGTTCGTGTATTGATGGCGATCGTACCCATGGTTCTGCCACACGGACGGAACGGGGATCTCATCGTTGGCAAGATACTCGTTCCAGAAATCATCCGGCAGATCATAGACACTGTCGTAGTAATGAAAGCCCCACACACCGTTCAGCAGCTGAAAACGGTCTGACGTTTCACGATCCATCGAGACGATCTGGCCCATCTGCAGCGCGGAAACACCATTCTCCTCGCCGCTTGAAAACGGGACATAGTAGCTGCGGTTCTCTTCACAGCCCACATGCAGGGTCTTGGGATCTTCAAAATACTTGGGGATGTTCATTCCAAACCTCCTGATT